>JACVJA010000001.1 GCA_015661035.1 Candidatus Calidifonticultor daggyaiensis
TATTATGAATGACAGAAATGAAATTAATAAAATTGTATATAAATTGTTATTATTAAATAATAATTTAAATATACGAATTTTTCCATCACGACATCCTGTAACTAAATAATTTGCATCTGACGAAACAGCTAATGAATAAATTTCATCCGGATGTGTTTTGTCTGTGTAGATAACTTTCCCTGTTTTTATTTCTATAAAATTTAAAATTTTATCTTTGCCTGCTGTTATAAGTACTTTATTATCGGGGGAAAATTTAACATCCCATATTGGCAAATTGTGTGGTTTTATTGACCATAGATGGGCTAAATCTTCCATTCTTATTAATGTTACATAAGTGCTATTTCCGGCAACCGCCATATATTGGGAATTTTTTGAGATGTCAATAGAATAAATTAAATCCTGAAATTCTAATTCAAAAATAAATTTCAAATCATATATTTTATCTTTAAATATTTTTTTCATAAAAAATTGTTTTTCTAATTTAAAAATTTTTATTTTATTGCCAATTGCTATTGCCAAATATTTTTTATTATCAGAAAAGCAAGCATCTCTGACGGCATAATTTTTTACTTTTTCTTTTTTTATAGAATTGAAATTTTGCAAATTAATAATTTCGTATCCTGAAGCACCACCAACAATAAATATTTTATTATCAGATGAAAAATTTAAAGTAAATATTTGTTTAAATGGTAAATCAAAAAATTTTAACAATTCAAAATTTTTCATATTCCATAATCTAACACCATTATCTCTATCCCCACTTAATAAAAGTTTATTATCATTTGAAATATCAAGGGATTCAACAGCACTAATGTTATTTAAAATTTCTATTAAATTACAATTTTTTAAATTTAAAATTATTATTTTACCATCTAATCCACCTGCAATAATATATTTATTATCTGGTGAAATAACAACTGAACTTATTGATGATAAATTATACTGATATTCATTTAATTTATGAATGAGAGAATAATTATTCATGTAACTAAAAATAAAAATTAATAAATAAAATAAAAATTTTTTCATTTTTATCTGTTTTTTTTCTGTTCAATAATAATGTTATATTGCGGATTAAGTTTTATCGCTTTATCAAATTGTTTTTCAGCATCCTTAAATTTATTCTGCTCCCATAATAAAATCCCATAATAATAAAAAAATTCAGGGTTATCCTGTTTTAATTCAATTGCTTTTTTATATTCTTTTTCAGCTTCATCGTATTTTACTTGTTCATGTAATACTTTTGCATATTCAAAATGAAATATACTATCAGTAGGAAAAAGTTCAATGAGTTTTCTATAAAAATTCTCTGCTTCTGAATATCTAACCAATTTAAAATATAACTTCCCAAGTTGATGTAATGCGTTTTTATTTTTACTATCTATTTTAAGTATTGTTTTTAATTCTTCTTCTTCTTCAAAATTTTTTTTCATTTTTTGATAAATTATGGATAAATTATAATGTAAATTTATATCTTCGGGAGAAAAATTTATCAGTTCTTTATATACATTTACTGCTTCGCCATATCTTTCATTAGCAACATAAAAATTTATAAGTGCATTATATGCCTTTATGTCATTTTTATTTATACTTAATATTTTTTTATATATAACTTCTGCCTCATTAATTTTATTTAATTGGGTAAGAACTGACGCATATAGTTGTAATGCATTTAGCAATCCTGGTTCTAGTTCTATCGCTTTTTTTAATATATTTTCTGCATCTAAATATTTTTCTTTTGTTATATAAATATTAGCAAGTGTAAGGTATGCTTCTAAATAGTTTGGTTTTTTTTCAATAACTTTTTTAAATTTTTCTTCTGCTTCATCTAATTTGCCTTTTTTATATGAAATTTTAGCCATTTCAATCAAAATTTCAATATTATCAGGAGAGAGTTTGGAAATTTTTTCTAAAATTAAATTAATTTCAATTTCCTTGTTAATTTCTTCATATAATGCTAAAAGTGAAAAATAAATTTTTATATTATTCGGGTTTATTTCTAATGATTTTTTATATGCTATTTCGGCTTTTTCAAATTTCCCCTGTTTTCTTAATGATTCTCCTAAATAAAATAAAGCATTGGCATTTTTTATATCCGCTTGCAATACCTTTTCAAATTCTTTTTCTGCTTCTAAAAACTTTTCTAACCAAAAATAAGAAAGTCCTAAATTATAATGTATTTCTGAATTTTCGGGTTCTATATTTAATGCGAGAATTAAATATTCTTTGGCTTTTCCATAATTTCCCTTTTTCTGATAAATAAGACCTAACCCGCTGTATGCTCCTGCAATTTCATTATTTATTGACAATGCTTTATTTAAATTTTCTTCTGCTTTTAAATAATCTTCTTTTTTTAAAAAAAGTAAGCCAAGATTATAATAAGCAAAATAATTCTTATTATTCCTTTCTATAATTTTATTTAACATATATTCGCCTTCCTCATATTTGCCTAAATTTGAATAAAAAATATTTATTATATCTGGAATTAATGGGTTTTCTGAATTTATATCTATTACAATATTAAATTCTTTTTCAGCGTCATCATATTTCCCAATATCAAAATAAAATTTTCCTAATTCAAAATGAAAAATATCATTATCTGGTTCTAATTCAATTGTTTTTTTAAAAAATTTCTCCGCTTCAATAAAATTTTTATTTTTTATATATATTTTTGCCAGGTTTATATATGCATCAACAAAATACGGGTCAATTTCTAATACCTTTTTTAAACTATTTTCAGCATCACCAATTTTATTTAATTTAAATTTAATCAAACCAATTTTAAAATAAGCTTTTTTATAATTAGGGTCAAATTTTATTGCATTCTCAAAATATTTTTCCGCCTCTGAAATTTTATCATTTTCATAATAAATTTCACCTAATTGATAATAAGAATTAACATCACGCGGGTTTATTCTTATTTCATTTTTAAAATAGTTCTCAGCATTACTTAAATTATTATTTAAATAATTAATTAATCCCAAATAATAATTCACCCCAGGATAATTATTTTGTATATCATATACCTTCTTAAAATAAATTTCTGCTTCATTTAATTTATTTTGTTTAAAAAAAAGTATCCCTAATTGATAATAAGAATAAACTTCCCCTGGTTTTAATTCTATAACTTTTTTAAAAAAATACTCCGCATCATCATATTTTAACATTTCTAAATATATCATCCCTAGATTGTAATATGCTTTAGAAAAATCCGGTTTAATTTCTAAAATTTTTTTAAAATTTAACAATGCATTTTCAAAATCTTTCTGAATGTAATATATAGAACCAAGATAATAATATACTTGAAAATTTTCAGGCAATAATTCATTTGCCTTTTTTAATAAAATTAAAGATTCTTCATAATTTTTATTGTTAAATAAAATAACGCCAAGTATTAAATATACTTCAGAAAAAGAAGGATTTAATTCAATTGCCTTTCTTAAATTTTTTTCTGCTTCATCTATTTCCATTAGTTTGTTATATATTAATCCAAGTTCATAATATGCATATGAACAAAACGGGTTAACTAATAATGCCTTTTTTAAAATATTAATTGCTTCATTTATTTTATTTTGTGATTTTAATATTTGTGCAAATAATATATACGGATAATCAAAATCCGGAATTAATTCAATTATTTTATTAACAAGAATTTCTGCTTCTTTTATTTTATTATTATAAAACAAACAAAGTGAAATTAAATAAGCGAAAATCCCTGTGACTGAATGATTCTCTAAAGTTTTCCCATAAAATGACATATTAATGTCATTAAAAGTTATTTGTGAAAGTATTTTCCCCTCTTCTAAAAGATCAATATCAAATTTATTTTTATCTTCTTCATAACGTAAGAAAAAGTGTTTCGGCAACATAATGCCATAAATTGGCAAATATAAAATTTCTGCAACTAATAGATATAAAATGCCAATTGTTATTGATATACCTTCCCGTTTTTTTATTATATTGTTAATTGAAATTAAATTACAGGCATTTTCATTTTTTAATAATTCGCCCTGCTCAAATCTTAAAAATGCCTTGTCAAAATTTTTGTTACATTTAATTGACAGATCGCTAAAAAAGTATTTATTTAAAATATTTATTTTTTCTATTGGTTGCATTTCGGTTTTTATTTGTTTTCTTAAATTGTTGATTAAATCATCAATTATATTTTTACAATTTACAATATCTAATTTATCATCAATAATTGATGATAAGCCAATAATTGATGAGGCAAAATTAAAATTATGTAAATTTTTGTCAAGATACATATTTAATTTATTTTCAAATTCTGAAATCATTTAATTACCCCTTATATCATTTATTTTATTTAACATTTTTTTGACTTCGCTATTATTGGGATAAAGATTCAATGACTTCTTTAAATATATTTCTGCCATATTATAACGTTTTTCATTAAAATATAAAATACCAAGATTTATATTAGCAATTAAATTTTCAGGATAAATTTCAATGACCATTTTTAATGTATCTTCTGCTTTAATAAAATTTTTTTTTCTTATATAAATACACGCAATATTGTTATAAACTTCTGGTAAGTCCGGCATAATTTGTAATATTTTATCATATATAATTTTTGACTTTTCTATCTCATTCTTTAACATAAAAATAATGCCAATATTATTTAAATAGGCAGATATAACCTGTTGTTTATTTAATTTTTTACCATATATTACTTTTTCTTTATTTAAAATATCAATTCCAGAATAAGAAAAATAATCATAAAATTCTTTTCCGCTAAAAGTTGTTTCAACATTTATACCACTTCGCCCTGATGACTCGTATCTGACACACATATGACCTGGCATCAAAATACCATAAATTGGTAAGTTTAGTTGTTCTGCAATAATAAGATAAATTAACGATAAACTTAAACAAATACCTTTTTTATTTTTTAAGATTTTTTCTATGGAATGTAGGTCTATCCATTCATTAACGTTTGGAATATAATCCGAAGATTTGCCAGATAAAAAATTATTCATGTTAACATCAAATTTAAAATATTGTTCTTAAAAAAAAAAATTATTTATTTTAGACATTATTATTTCCGGGTTGCCTTCATTACCAATTTTTATTTTTAAATTATTTACCATTTTATTGATTTCATAATTGATCCATTCAACATCCATATCCTTTAAAAAAATTTTATTTGTCAGAATTATTTTATCTAAAATTTTTATATTTTCTTCATTCTTAAAATTCAATATATCATAAATTTGGTTGCTAAATTCATCTAATTGAATTTTTTGTTGAATTTTTAAAAAAAAATTGGATAGTAAAACAATTAATAAAATTACAATAAATAATATCCATATTTTTTTCATAATTAATCCCTTTTTAACTTTTTTAATATTATATATTATAATTTAAAATTTTTAATTTTTCAAACAAATTCAATATATCTTTTCTAATTTAACTCCCCTGTAGTAAAAATTAAGAATATCTTGATAATTTTTACCTATTTCTGCCATTTTTTTGGCGCCTTCCTGGGATAAACCAACCCCATGTCCCCATCCAAAACCTTCAAAAAATAACTCATCATTTTTCTGTTGTATTGAAAAATTTGTGCTTCTTATTTTATCAACGCCTATATAATTTCTGAAATCTTTGGCTTTTATTTCAAAAATACCATTGCTGCCATATATTTTCAATTTATCTATCCTGCCACTTTCAGTTCTGTTATTTATTTTAATATCATAGATATTGCCAGTATATATTTTATTATTTGCAAGATTTTTTTCAATCTCTTTCACGTAAATTTTATAATTCCATTTATAATTTTTCTCATTTATACTATAGTAATCGTCTATACTTTTTAGATAATCAAATCTACCCCCCCATACTTCTTCTGAAGAAGCTGTTTTGCCACCACTATTTGCATGAAAAAAAGCCTGAATAACTTCATTATTATAAACTAAAACTTCTCCTTTTGTTTCGTTTATTGCATTTGTTGTTTTTTTATTCTCTATATCATAACCTGAATAAACTTGTGATAAAACACAATCAGATAAGTCATATAAAGAATTTTTGTTTTTATTAAGATTATAAATTGCGAAACTTCTGGCTGCAACAGCTTGTGCTTTTAAAACCTCATCTGGCCATCCGGGTGATATTTCCGCAGGTAAAACACCATATAAATAACTTTCTAAATCTAATTTATTTATAAAAAGCAAATTATTATTTTCAATACTTATTAATAAATTTCCCCTGTATTTTTTCTTATTAATTTTTATTAACTCATTATCTGAATATATTTGAATTATTTTAGAAGACAATATATTATTGTCAATAATAATTTGATTATTTTGAAAATAAATATCATATTCTTTCTTGGGTGGAATATTCACATTTTCTATTCTTAGTAATTTATCTGAAGAAATTTTGACTTTTTTATTGCTTTTTAAAATTAATATTTTAAGAAAAAAATCTTTGTTTTTGAAATTATTTTTAATTTTGTTTTCTGAATAATAGGTTTTCATAGACGCACAAGAAATAATAAAAAAAATAAGTAACGAAATATTGGAAATATTTTTATATTTCATTTTTTATTAAAAAATAAAAACAATATGGATAATAATATACTTAATAAAATTGAAGTTACAACAGGAAAATAAAAGGAAAAATTACCTTTTTGAATATAAATATCACCTGGTAAATTCCCCAATGGAAAAAATTTTAAAAATTTTATTAATAAACCAAACAAAATAAAAAAAACTCCTATGGCTATAAATAATTTACTAAAAATATCTATTTGCATGAATTATTAATCTCCCATTGTGACGCTTATAACTTCTTCTGGTGTAGTTAAGCCATTTTTTAATTTAAGTGTAGCAGCTTCCCTTAAAGTTTTCATGCCATTTTTACTGGCGAGTTTCCTGATTTCTGAAGCATCTTTCCCTTGCATGATTGCACTTTTAATTTCTTCATTTATTTCCATTAATTCATATATTGCAACTCTTCCCCTATATCCTGTATTATTGCATAGTGAACATCCTTCTCCTTTATAAAATTTAGTTGATTTAATTTCATCATCAGTTAATCCAACTTCTTTTAGTAAACTTATATTGTATTGATATTCTTTTTTACATTCGTTACATATTTTTCTTAAAAGGCGCTGTGCTAAAATTAAAATTACAGCTGAACCAATATAAAATGGTTCTATACCCATATCAGCAAGCCTGCTTATTGTAGTTGGTGCGTCATTTGTATGCAAAGTTGAAATTACCAAATGACCAGTTAAAGCAGCTTTAACAGCAATTTCAGCTGTTTCCTGATCTCTGATTTCTCCAACCATTATTACATCCGGGTCCTGCCTTAAAAATGACCTTAATGCACTCGCAAAAGTCAAATCAGCATCAGGGTTTACCTGAACTTGATTTATATTTGGCAATTGATATTCAACAGGGTCTTCTACTGTCATTATATTTATATCAGGACTGTTTATTGTACTTAATGCAGAATAAAGTGTAGTAGTTTTACCACTCCCTGTTGGTCCTGTAACCAAAATTATGCCATATGGACTGTTTATTGCCTTTTGAAATTTTAAAAGGTCATCTTGTTCAAAACCCAACTTGGTAAGATCAAGATTTAAATTACTTTGATCCAAAATCCTCATAACAATTTTTTCACCCCAAACAACAGGTAAAGTTGATACCCTTAAATCAATTGTTTTATCTTTTACTTTAATTTTTATTCTTCCATCCTGTGGTTTGCGTCTTTCAATAATATCTAGTTTTGCCATAACTTTAAAACGAGAAACAATTGCTCTTTTATAAGATAAAGGCGGTGATGGTTGTTCAATTAACGAACCATCAATTCTATATCTTAATTTTATCATTTTTTCAAAAGGTTCTATATGTATATCGCTTGCTCTTTTTTCAACCGCATCAGCAATTATTGAATTGCATAATTTAATAACAGGCGCTTCATCTACCGCCTCAGTTTCTTCAGTTTGCGATGTTTCTTTTAGAATCTCAAGTTCTGCTTCAGGGGTTAATTGTTTTAAATCTTTAAGTGTTTCTGCCATTGCACTTTTATCTTCCTGGGGTAATACCTGTTCTATTGCAAGTTTTATATGTGATTCCGGCGCAATACCTAATTCAGCATTTAAAGATGCTTTAAATTTTAATTCTTTAACAAATGATAAAATTTCAGGATGCATTGGATCTGCACAGGCGAATAAAACATTATTACCATTTTTTTTAACTGGAAAAATACATAAACTTTCCGCTCTGGAACGTGATATAATATTTGAAACTGACGGGTCTATTACTATTGATAACAGGTCTATATATTCAATTCCAAAAATTTTTGCTATTTGTTTTGTTATTTCTTCTTCATCAAATCCCAAAAGAGCAAGATTAAAACCAATTCCTGATTTATTTTGTTTTTGCATTTCTTTTGCTTTTTCATACATTTCTGCTGTTATATATTCCAGTTCAACTAATTTTTCCCATATATTTGGCATTAATTAAGACCTCCTATTTGAATTAAACTATTCAAATTATGATTTATCTTAATTATATAACTTTTTAATATCATTTGTAAATTTAATTTTATAACCGTTTTATAATGAATCACTTTTATTCATCTGTTCTTTTATTTAAAATATTTTATTCTTTTAATAATATTTTTTTGTATGTTTTTTTCCTAAAAATCGCAATTTCCAATTGCGATTTTTAGGTATAAATAATTTATTTTTTCCAACTTATCCATACATTATTTTCACCAATTATATTTTCCAATTTTTCTATTAACTCTTCAGATATTTTTATATTTTTTTCATCCGGTAATTCTAAAATAAATTCTTTATTTGTTTTTGTAATTATATGAAATATAACTTTGGCTTCTCCTTTTTCTTTTGATAAAACATTTTTTATCTCATTTAATTCAACATCTTCTAATCCAATTTCCCTTATCCGGATATGCAAAAATTTACAGAATTTATATGCCTCATCAAGAGTTATTGCACTTTGGGCAAAAAGATAAATATTATTATCATAAAAACTTAAATTTCCTCTTATCATGATCATGGTATTTTCACTAAATAATTCTTTTTTTTCTTTGGGTACACGGTCAGTTATAATAACCTCAAGTTTTCCAGTTAAATCTTCTAGAAAAAAATGTATATTTTCTCTACCCTGATTAGTTAATTTATTTTTAAGATTATAAATTATTCCTGCAACAATAACTTCATCATCAGAATTGAAATTTTTTAAATCTTTAATTGGTATAGAAATATTTTTTAATAATTTTTCATATTTAGCAAGAGGATGTCTTGACATATAAAAGCCCAAAACCTCTTTTTCATAATTTAACATTTCACTATCACTCCACTCCTTAATTTCAGGTAATGTTTTTTTTGTCTGAATATCAAATAAAAATCCTTGACCCAAATTAAAAGTTTTATGTTTTATTTCTGCTTCTTTTAAGGCGTAATCTAGTAAATTAAAAAGTTGGGCGCGACTGGCTAAAGTAAAATCAAATGCCCCACTTTTTATTAAACTTTCTATTGTTTTTGAAGTTACGGTTCTCGTATTTACTTTTTCACAAAAATCAAATAAATCTATAAAATCCCCGTGCTTTTTTCTTATATTTACTATATCTTTAGCAGCAAGAACCCCTACATTTTTTATCGCTGCCAAAGCATAACGTATTGTATTTTTTTCTATTTTAAATTCAACATCACTTTTATTAATATCAGGTGGCAAAACTTTAATATTATTTTTTTTAGCATCCTCAACATATTCTGCAATTTTATCAGTTTTATCTAAAACACTTGTTAGAAGAGCTGTAAAAAATTCAAGGGGATAAAATGCTTTTAAATATGCTGTTTGATATGAAAGCACTGCATAAGCTGCTGCATGGGATTTATTGAATCCATATTCGGCAAATTGTTCCAATTTTTCAAAAATTAATTCTGCTTTTCTTTTGTCATATTTATTTTTAATTGCTCCTTCAATAAATTTTGTCTTTATTTTTTCCATTTCATCTATTTTTTTCTTTGCCATTATTCTGCGTAAAATATCAGCTTCTGATAATGAAAAACCCGCAACAGTAACAGCAATTTGCATAACCTGTTCCTGATAAATAGGTATGCCATAAGTTTCTTTTAAAAATGGCATATCTTTTAATTCTTCAAGCCCTTCAATTTTTGTTGTATTTCCCTTTTTTCTATTGATATAATCATCTATCATTTTCATTGGACCTGGTCTGTATAATGCAATAATTGCAATTATTTCTTCAAATGATGTTGGTTTAATCTTAATTAATATGTCTTTCATAGGTTCGCTTTCAAACTGGAAAATGCCTTTTGTATTTCCATCAGAAAATAGTTCATATACTTTTTTTTCAGAATAACTACAATTATTAAAATTTATCTCAATATTTTTATTTTCTTTAATTAACAAAACTGTTTTATTGATCACTGTTAAATTTCTTAAGCCAAGAATATCAAATTTTAAAAGTCCTAATCTTTCTAAAAATTCCATTGAATATTGAGTCATATAACTCAAATTTTCATTTTTACTTACTTCGTCATTTTCTTTAGTTAAAGTTAAAGGGACAATGTTTAATAAATCTTCTGGTGAAATTACAATGCCGGCAGCATGTGTTGAGTATTGCCTGATTAGTCCTTCAATTCTTATAGCATATTTAACAATTTCTTCTCTAATCTGGTTTTTATTTATATAATTTGAAAATTCTTCATCAGTTATAACATTTTCAAAACTAACATTAGGTCCTTCTGGAACTTTTTTTGCCAATAAATCAACTTCTTTTAATGGAACATCAAGAACTCTGCCTACATCCCGAATTGCCTGTCTTGGTTTTAATGTTTGAAAAGTAATAATCTGGGCAACTTTTGTCTTCCCAAATTTTTTTATTATATAATTAATTACTTCTTCCCTGCCTTCATCTGAAAAATCAATATCAATATCCGGCGGGGAAATTCTGTCAGGATTTAAAAATCTTTCAAAGATTAATCCATATTTTAAAGGGTCAATATTTGTAATTCCAAAAATATATGCTATTAAACTGCCAGCTGCGCTTCCACGCCCTGGTCCAACTGGTATATTTAATTTTCTTGCATATTCAATAATATCTTTTACAATTAGAAAATAACCAGAATATCCCATTTTTTTAATTATCTCTAATTCATGTTCAAATCTTTTTTTAATTTCAGTAGTTATATTTTTATATTTATTTTTCAGGCATTCGTAAGCTAATTTTTCAAAATAATCTTCGTATGAAATTGATGGATCGCTTATTTCATAAATTGGCATATAATATGGTCTTTCTTTGGGTGGCTTAGGTAATTCAAAATGACATTTATTGACAATATCTATAGTTGTTTGTATGGCAACCTCATCTTCTGGAAATAATTTTTGCATCTCTTCATAACTTTTAAAATAAAATTCATTGGTTTTAAATTGCATTCTATTTGAATCTTTTATTGTTTGACCGGTTTGAATGCATAACAAAATATCATGTATTTTAGCATCTTCTTTATTGATATAATGAACGTCATTGGTTACAACTAATGGAATTGATAAGGATTTACTTAATTCTTTATATGTTCTGTTAACAATAATTTCTTCTTCTAAACCATGATTTTGCATTTCTAAATAAAAGTTGCCATCTCCAAAAATTTTCAAATAATCTTCTGCTTCTTTTTTTGCTTCTTCAATATTGTTTTCAATTATTTTGGCCGGAATTTTTCCTTTTATGCAGGAAGTAAAACAAATGAGACCAGACGCATGTTCTTTTAATATATTTTTATCAATTGAGGGTTTATAATACATTCCTTCTGTATTGGCAATAGTTGCAAGTTTAATTAAATTTTTATAACCAATTTCATTTTTAACTAAAAGTACAATATGATTTTTTTCCCTTACATTTTTTTTAATATTTTCAACAATATATAATTCAATCCCAATTATTGGTTTAATTCCTTCGGAAATCAAAGAAGTATAAAAATCAACAACGCCGAACATATTCCCATGGTCTGTAATAGCTACTGCGGGCATGTTATATTTTTTACAACTTTCAATTATTTCATCTATCTTACACATTCCATCCAAAATACTATATTTGGTATGGAGATGCAAATGTACAAATTTTGAAATCACTAAAAACCTCAAATAAAAATTTTGAAAATATTTATTTAATTTGATAAATTAAAACTCTCACTTTTTTTCTAAAGTCCCGCATTATCATAATAAAAGACCAATTTTTATTTTCAAAAAATTTTTTTACCTTGTCAGCCATTTTATCACCAAGTTCAAAAATTAAATATCCATTTTTTCTTAAAAAAATCTTACCATATTTTGCAAATTTTTTATAAAATTTTAATCCATCATTTCCTCCCCAAAGGGATATTTTAGGTTCTTTTTTCACTTCTTTTTGTAAATTTTTAAATTCATCTTCTCTTATATAAGGAGGATTGGAGACAATTATATCAAACTTTTTATTTAATTCTTTAACTTTTTTAAAAAAATCCCCATATATGAGTTTAACTCTGTTATATACCCCGTGTTTTTTGGCATTCAATTCAGTAATTTCAATTGCTTTTTTGTTAATATCAAAACAATAAGCATCTTTTATATTCTTTACTTCTTTTAGTAAAGTTATAGCAATGACGCCTGTTCCGCAACCACAATCTGCAATTGTAATATTTTTTTTAAAATTACTATGAATAGTTTTAACAGCATCTATTATAGTTTCTGTATCTGGCCTGGGGATAAAAACACCTTTTTTTACAATAAATTCTCTATCATAAAAAAATTCAGATTCCAGTATATATTGCAAAGGTTCACCAGAAAGACGCATTTTTATAAATTTTTCATATCTTTTTTGTAAATTAGCAGGCATTTCATTTTTTAACATAATATACAGTGTTTCCCGGGTTATTTTTAATGTATGCAGAAGCATTTCTTCTGCTTCTTTATAAGCATTATAACTATTTTTTATAACTTTTTTTAATTGGTTTTTAGCATTATTTAAAACAGTTGAAATTTTCATATATTTTATTCCTTTAAAATTTTTATTAATTATAACATTTTTTTATATATTGTAAACAAAAAAAGTTAAATTTTGTAATTTGTTAAAGATTTATATTTTGAAAAAGTTGTTTAAAAAAATGTTTATTTTTATTTATTTAAAGTATTGGTTTAAATATTTGTGATTTGCATAAAAAATTATTAGATTTAAAAGCATGCCCAAGAGTAAAAAATTTACCATGTCCAGGATATACTATTGAATTTTTATTAAATTCCGAAAAAATTCTTAAACTTTCGCATAATTTATTTTGATTTCCTGTCGGCAAATCAGTTCTTCCAATAGTGTCTAAAAATAATGTATCGCCTGAAAAAATATTATCTTTTATGATAATAACTATACTTCCTTCTGTATGCCCTGGTGTATGAAATATTTTTATTTTATTATCAAAATTTATAATTTTACCTTTTAAAAAATTAATTCCATCAATATTTAAAGGATTTTGAAAATATGCAGATAAATTTCTATTAGGATCAGATAAAAGTTGTTTTTCTTTGATATGTGCATAAATTTTGCTTTTATCAAAACAATTTATTGATGCAATATGGTCATAATGCCCATGTGATAAAAAAATTATATCTGGATTTTGATTATATATATATTTATTAATCCTCTTAAAATTTAAACCAGGATCAATTATAATAATTCTATCATCCAAATTTATTATATAAGTATTTTGGTCTAAATCATTATCATTAAGTGTAATTATTTTCATTCATTTTAAATTATTCAATGCTTATTGAATCAATATATATATACCCATCAAAATTTTTTGAATAATCGCCTTGCCCTACTTTTATTCCAAATTCCATTATATTCCCTTTTTCACTATCAGGAATTAAAGTGCCAGATGGGGTTGTCATTTCATTAACATTAACTTTAATTTCTGTCCATACACCATCAACAACTATGGTGCCTTGTTTAAGATTAGTCCATTGCCCAGGGCTTTGATACCAAGCCCAATTTGGTGCGCCTGATTTCACATAAAAATTTGCTCCATAAGGTGCTTTTTCATCAAACGCATTTCCTGGAATCCATATATATGCTTTTAATTTTTTTCCAGAGAAATTTTGTGCTGTTCCAAATTGCATTGTCAAAAGGCCACCTTTATAATTTATAATCCCCCTGTAATCGCATTTGATTTTTAATGATTTTTTCCCTTTATAAGCACGATCACTACTTAATTCTTTGCTTATAAATGATAAATTATCTGAAGCAGCATTAAGTATAAACCCATGATCACTTGATTCAAAATTATAAGTTGATAAATCTTCTCCTCCTTTAGCAAGTTCAAGGGTTGATGTGGGGTATTCTTTAATATAACCACAATTAATTAAAATTACTGTAAAAATAATCATTAAAAATTTTTTCATTTTAATTCACCTTCTTTTTTAAAAATTTAATAACCATTAATATTAACAAAATTAGCCCATTTAATAAATTCATTGACATAGATAGTTTCTGAAGGTCTTACTTCAAAACCGTCTCCATAAGCATAATTTTCATCTATAAAAAACCAGTAATTTGCCCCATTGCCACCATTTTCAAAAAATATTCTTGTCATTTCACCTATCCATTTTGCTTTTGGATACTCTTCGTCATTTTTGGATATACCATACTCTTCCATTACAACCGGTTTGCCAACAATATTATGTCCGTCATTAATCCACTTTTTTATAAGCCATTCAGTTGTACTTAAAGAAAAATGATTGTGCGAATATGTTGGATAAATGTGGAATGTACAAAAATCAATATTTTTTGGTTTATGGGATAAAATATAATCTGCTCCGGAATAATGAGTTCCATCATCTTTTAAAAAGAATCCTTCCAAACCTGTAGTTACAAGGTGATTTGGATCAATTGATTTTATATACGTTGACATTTCATCTATCCATAATGCAAGAGTTTTACCTGTTAAATCTGCTTCATTGCGAGGTTCATTACATAAATCATAGGCAAAAATTGTTGGATCATTTTTATATAACCTTCCATTTATTGTATTTTTTCTGTTTACAATTTTATCTATGGATTGTTTATAATATTTTTTTGCAGTTTCATCAGTCCAGAAATCATTTTTTGAAACTCCTGCCCATCCTGCTATTACTTTTACACCTCCATAATATTCCCAATTATCGGTAAAATGTAAAATTACTCTTAATCCGTATTTATCGGCCGCATCCAAAACATAATCTAATTCTTTGTATGCGTCTTCATTAAAATAATCCTTGCCGATTCTAAAAAATCTATTTAAATTTTTTTTATCTACTTTATCAAAACTTTCAGCTTCAGCGTTAGAACCAACTCTTATCACTTTAAATCCAATTTTTGATGCTTCACTTAAGATATAATTTATTGTTTCTTTCCCAGCATTTCTTAAGTAATAATTGCTTGTCCCAAGATATCTATATTCACGATTCCCATCGTAAAATTTTGTTCCTATTGCTTTGATAAAATTATTACTTCTTTTAAATGGAATTGCTTTTATTCTCGTTAATTTTAAGGTTTTAAATGTATGAATATTACTTATAGTTGTAATTGCTCCGGATTTAAGTTTTATAAAAAACAAATAGTTTGTTTCTGGTTTTAAGCCTGAAAGAACAATTTCAGAATTATCAGAAGAGATACTGGCGGATTTAGTCTTAAATTTTAAAGGTAAATTTTCACCATAAAAAATCTCTGCATTGGCTGATTTATTTAATTCAAAATTTATAATTGCAGATTGCTGATTTGGTTTTATAGAGATATTCTTAACTGAAATGAATTGTAAATTTCTACTTGGCATTTTTGTGGAAATTGAAAGAAAATTATTTATAATGTTACTATCATTAAAATTATAGGCACCCTTATAATTAGCATATCCACCAAATCCTCCATAATTATAAATTAAAATATTTCCATATTTTTTAAAAAAAGTATTAAATACAGGTGTTATAGTGTTTAAATTATTTTCAGATGAATCAGAAAAGCAAAGCATAATCGGTTTGTTTACATTATGATAAAACAATTCATTTAATTTGGAAATATTTTTATCAATATTTTCCACAGATATATTTTTAACAAATATATTATAAAATACAATATCTATATTGGGGTTTAAAAATATATCAAAGGTATTTATGATTTCATCTGATACTAATAAATTTTTAACATTTATAGTAACAAGATGCATTTTATCATTTGCCTTTATAAAACCTGCCATTTCATTAATCCAATTATATAAATTTTTACCATCTTCATCATGCGTGTTTTCAACCTCATTACATAAATCCCATGCTAAAATCGTTTTATTATTTTTATATCGTAAAATAAATTTTAAAATATATTTTTTATAATATTCTCTGCTGATTTTATCTTTGAAAAATATATCTTCATGATTGCCACCAAGCCAATCTTTAAAAATTTCCTTTCCACCATAAGTTTTATTGTTATCCATAAGTGTAATAATTACTTTTAACCCTAATTTTTCTGCCTTAAGCAGCAAATTATCAAGTTTATTAAACATTGATTCATTATAAACACCAAGCATTTTTTCAAATGCATATTCTTTATTACCGCGCGAGGATGCGAAAATTCGTATAATTTTTAAACCGGATTTAGAAATTTTATTTAATGCTGACTCAATTTCATTATTTGACAAAAAAGCAAGATATGGGACATTTATTCCGGTAAGATAAGTTGGTTTATTATTATCATCTAAAATTTCAGGTCCAGAAATACTATAACAAAAAATTGTTATAGGCAATAATAGTAAAATTAAAAAATAAAAATATTTTTTCATAAATTTTCCTCCTTAAAAATTATATTAAAAATATCCTTTTAAAGATAATGTTATTATATTTTTAGTTTCATCTGATGCATTTGTTAACCAGTATCCTGTAAAAGGTGCAGCCCCATAACTTGCATTCATTGTAATTAATTCAAATAAAATGGCTGTGATTTCGGCATAATAATTGCCATAACTTTCATTATTTTTTAATGTATGTTTATAATTTGTAGCAAATTCCAGTTCTTTAAATGGTTTATATTTTATTTCAATAAAACCTGTAATTCTTGTTGCATCAATATCTTCATATTTGGATGTAATAGAATTATAGATGGTATCTTTTATCAACTCATATCTACCAAGTAATTTAGAACTTATTTTATTTCCAAAAAGCGAAATGTTTGTAGAAAAATTAAGTGTTGTAGTTGGAACCCGGGTATCAATTTGATTTGCTGATTTATCCTCAGCTTTACCTTCATAATTATATTTTAAATAAATATCATAATTATAAAATGATAGTGATGGATTATTTTTCAATTGTATTGTATATGTGTCTCTTGTGTAAGTATCAACAGTTGATTTATTTGCATCATATTCCAGCATTATTTGTGTATAACTTACAAAACCTGCCCATTCAGGGGATATTTTTGCAAGTTGAACAAATGGTGGAACTCCATCTAATATATACGTAATATTAAATAATTTTGCTTCACTCCCAACTTTATAGTCAAGATTTATATATCTTCCTGAAAATTTATTCCCAATTTTTCTATAATTTGAATAAAACTTTAATTCACCAATATGTATATTACCTGATACATAACTTAATGTTCTATCATCGGTATCTTTGATTTCATCTGCAACATAACTAATATTATCTTCATTTTCTATCAAATATATAGGTCTATTATTATCATAGGACGAAATTAAATATTCACCATTTAACCCTAAAGTTAATATATTTCCAAATGGAATTGATAAACCGCTATCAATACCATAAATATGAGTTGATTGTTCAACTCCACCATTGAAAATATCCGGATTTAGATCATAGCCACGCCTTTCATTGTAATATATTCCACCCAAATAATTTCCATAATAAAAATAATCCTTTGCTTTTATACCCCATATATATGATGTTCCTAATTGCCATTTTTCACGATTCCATAATGTAAGTGCAACTCCTTGATATGATAAATTAATGGGAATCAACGTTCCTTCAAGTTTTAAGCCCATATTATTAGGTCCCAATGTTTCAGGAGAAATTACAGAGAAGGTATCATTAAAAATATTTATTGTTTCACCTCCAAAAATAGTAAGTTCATGACCTAATCCACGTAAAATAAAATTTAAACTTCCAACTTCCAATGTTGAATTTGAATCATAAAAATAAGTTCCTCTTAAATTTATTTTACCAGTTAAATAATCATCAGGAGTTATTTCTATATTTATGTCTTGTTGTGAGTAACCATCTGCAAACACTGGTGCAGTTAATTCTTCGCCCCATCTTATATTATCAATATAAACCGTCCCTTCATATGTATTAGTAAAAATGAAATATATAGCTTTTATTTTATTTCTATTTTTTAGTTCTGTTATATTCCTGTATCCTGTTTCTTCATTTTTCCAGTATTTATCTGCAAGGTCAATTTTTATATTTCTATTCCACCCTGGGAAAATTATTATTTCTTTTGTCTCGTTCCATAGATCAGAAGTATCTACAAATGCAACTGACATTTTTAATGTAGGTCCTGGATTGAAAATATCAAATGTAAAATATCTATATAAAGTAGTATCGATTAGTGTTCCACTTGAATAATAACAACCAACTTTTGTATTTTTATCTTTAAAGATCATTTGTAATGAATTTTCACCTTCTGATGCATATTTTTTGACAACATTTACCTGGGAAGCCCCCCATCCAGCAATTTCTGCTGCTTTCCAATTATTTATTCCTTTTTCAAACGTTCCTTCTCCTTTTCCAAAATCCCAAATAGTATATTGAATTGGTTCTAAGATAAATTTTGTATCATTCTTAAATGTTGGACCTAAATATTTACCTGCATCCCCTATAAAATTTCTGCGAGCTAATTTAATGTCAGATATATAAATTTCACCTTCTGCAACTCTATCTGGAAATATACTGAATATTATTTGCCTAATATCATCTCTTTTAAATAGATTGTCAGTAAAATTCCAATTAGATGCAGAAGATTTAAATGAAGGGCTAATAAAATCAAAAAATATATCTTTATTCCAGCCAGGAGCAATAGGAATCTGTTTAGATTCATACCATATTTCATCATCACCAATTTTAAAAGCTAAAGTTATTTTTACACTGTAACTTAATGGATTAAAAATGTCAAATTTAACTCCAACTGCGTTACTCCAATCTATTTTACCAGAATAAATATACATTGCTTTTTCATAAGGGCTTAGTGTGTTAAATTTCATGAGCATACCGTAATTTTTTTCATCACCAAAATTACTTGCGGGTAAGGCAGATAATGCCCCTGATGTGCTTGAATCAGGTAACCAATTTATTCCTTTTATAAAACTATTCCAGGGATAATAAGCAACTTCACCAACATCATATTGTAATATACTTGCCAGTTTTGACTTATCAGTTGTTGAAATTCTGACAT
>JACVJA010000002.1 GCA_015661035.1 Candidatus Calidifonticultor daggyaiensis
TCGTTAAAAAAAAGTAATGTCCCACCAAATAAATTTTTAGATGAAATTATTTCATCTCCACTTTCAGTAAGAGCAAAAATAATTGCTGCAATTGCACTCATACCTGATGAAGTTGCTACTGCTCCAATCCCATTTTCAAGCGTATTTATCTTTTGCTCAAAAATATTAACTGTAGGATTTGCTATTCTTGAATAAATATATCCATATTTTCTTCCATCAAATACATCTGCTAAATCTTCTGCTTTTTCATATTCATAGGATGCCGATGAATAAATTGGAACAAAAGTTGCTCCTGTTTCTTTATCTTTTTCATATCCTGAATGTATCGCTTTTGTAGCAAATCCAATGTATTCACCTCCACCCATGAAATATAAAAACTCAATTTTATCTCCCTCTTTTATTATAATTTCATCATATTTGTCTTTATTTATTATTTCTCCATTTAATTCTACTGAAACCATTTCAGGCATCTTGACATCTTTGATTATCAATAATTCAAGTATTGAAAAATTCTGCCTATCAATTATTTCTTCTTTACCATTTATTATTATTTTCATTTTTTCCTCCTATTTATTTTGATGGTAGTGTGAAAAGTTTTAACGCTTTTCACTTAAAAAACCTTTTATTTATTCATATACTTCTGTTGCCTTTTGTTCCCCCCTTTATCAAAGGAGGATTTAGGCGGATTTACATACACCCTTTCTCTTTTTCTCGCTCTCTTTTAAACCCATCTTTATTAAAGAGGGGAATTTCTTATTCTTATTTTCTTTCTCCCCCTTTGCAAAAGGGAGACTAAGAGCGATTTTCCTCCTCTTTTTTTTCTACCCCTTTGTAAAAAGAAGATTGATTATGGGGGATTTGATTCATTATTTTCAAATCTCCCCTGCCTCCTCTTTTTAAAAGAGGGGGAAATGTATATTATTTTCAATACTTTTAGTATATATTTTAATCTCTGACTTCTTTCTTTTTCATAGAACTTTGCACATTATCATTTTGATCAAAAAAAGTTAAACTTAAATATCGCTCACCTGTATCAGGAAATATTACAACAACTAATTTATTTTCATTTTCTTTCCTGTCTGCTATTTTTAAAGCAGCATATAAAGCAGCACCTGACGAAATTCCAGCTAAAATCCCTTCTTCTTTTGCAATTTTTTTGGTCATATTTATTGCGTCCTGATCTGATACTTTTATTATTTCATCAATAATTTTTGTGTTTAAAACATCTGGAATAAAACCAGCTCCTATACCCTGTATCATGTGAGGACCAAATTTACCACCGGATAAAACCGCTGAATTTTCAGGTTCAACAGCAATTGCTTTAAATTCCGGTTTTAATTTTTTAATTACTTCTGAAACACCTGTAATAGTTCCACCAGTTCCAACACCGGCAACCAATATATCAACTTTGCCCTCCGTGTCTTCCCATATTTCTTTTGCTGTGGTTTTTCTATGAACGTCAGGATTAGCTGGATTTTTAAATTGCTGCGGAATAAAAGATTTTTTTTCATTTTTTGCAATTTCAATTGCTTTATCTATTGCTCCTTGCATACCCAAATGTCCAGGAGTTAATACAACATTTGCACCAAGCAATTTTAATAATCTTCTTCTTTCCAAACTCATCGTATCAGGCATTGTTAATATTAATTTATATCCTTTGGCCGCACATGTAAATGCAAGCGCAATTCCAGTATTACCCGATGTTGGTTCAATAATTACTGTGTCTTTATCTATTAAACCTTTTACTTCTGCATCTTCTATCATGGCAACCCCTATTCTATCTTTCACAGAACCACATGGATTATAAAATTCTAACTTAGCAGCAATTTTAGTTTTTAATCCTTTTGTAATTTTATTTAAAAATACAAGCGGTGTATTTCCTATCAATTTAGTGATATTTTGCGCTATTTTTAAAGCCATTTAATTTCCTCCTCTTATTTTTTAAATATAATAAGCCAAATTAAATTTTTCGCTTTTTTTATTATAATTATCTATCAAATTCTGTAATGTTTTAGAACTTAAATAAGAATTTGTAACTTCTGCAAGGCCATGCCAAAAATCATAAGTTGGACACATGTTCTGCATATCGCATATTGCTTTATCTTTTATACAATCTAAAAATAATGCATCACCTTCTAATACCTCAATTATTTCTTTCATATTTATTAGAGAAGGGGGTTTTGATAACATATAGCCACCTTTTGCACCCCTTTCTGATTTTACAAGCCCTGCACTTTTTAATTGAATTATAATTTTACTTAAATATTTTTCTGAAATGCTTTGCCTTCTTGCAATATCGCCTAAATTAACTGGTTTATTTCCATAGTTATAAGCCAGTTCAAACAACAATCTAGTTCCATACCTTGTTCTTGTAGAAAGTTTCATATTTTTACCTCTTTTATATTCTCTACTAAATAGGTCTTATTGGTATAAATTATACATAATAAATTTAAAATTGTCAATATGTTTTTTAATTTTTAGTAAATTTTTAATGTTTATGATTTAATAATGATTACAAAATTAAATTTCATTATTCATTATTAGTTAATTTTAATAAAATACCTATAATTCCAGTAATCATTATCAAATATGCAGGGTGGATTTTTGAAAATAAAAATAATAAAAAAGTTATTATTAAAACTAATATTTTAACCATGGTTGTAAAATTTATCCCGTCAATTATTGATACATTAAATAAAAATTTAAATCCAATAGCAAGTATCATTGCGATTATAGTTATATTAATCATTTCCATAGCACTATTAAAATAACAAAATTTAGTTAATTTTTTATAAAATACTGCTATTAAAACAATAAATAAAGCTGGCAACAAAAAATTACCAATATTTGCTATTATTGCTCCAACTATTCCTGCTTTTTTAAATCCAACATATGAAGCAAATTTAATAGAAATAGCACCAGGAGAAATTTCAACCATTCCCAACACATCTAAAAATTCTTTTTTATCAAGCCAGTTATTTTTTTCAACTATTTCTTTTTCTATCAAAGGTATAAAAGAATATGCTCCACCAAAAGAAAATAAACTAATTTTCATAAAAATAAATAAAAGATGTAAATAAATCATATTTAATGTCCTTTATTATTTATCATATCAATTGAATGAGGTATTACATCAATAATTAGACTCAACATTTCTTCCACAGATTTTAAACTCCCTGGTAAATTTATTATTAAAGTTTTTCCGCGTATTCCTGCTTTACCTCTTGATAATATGCTTTTTTTTGTAAATAAAGAAGTCGCCATACGCATATATTCAGGTATTCCCGGAATTTCTTTTTGTATTACTTTTGATGTTGCTTCAGGAGTTATATCCCTGGAAGAAAAACCTGTCCCTCCTGTAGTCAAAATAAGATCCAACATTAATTCATCTGAATATTTTATTAATTTTTCAATTATGTATTCTTCTTCATCCGGAACAATTTCATATTCAATAACTTCTGCTATATTAGAAATCATCTCTTTTATTTTAGGACCTGATAAATCTTGTTTTAATTTATTATAGCAAGTATCGCTTATTGTTAATATTGCACACTTTATCATTTTATTACCTCTATTGTGTCCCCTGCTTTTATTATTCCGCCTTTAATAACTTTTGCAAAAACACCTTCTTTAGGCATTATACAATCTCCAATTGTATTAAATATATAACACCTGTTATGACACTCTTTTCCCTTTTGGGTTATTTCTAAAATTACTTCTTTATTTATTAACAATTTATCACCAATATTTAATTTTACTAAATCTAAACCAATAGTTGTTATATTTTCTGCAAATTCGCCTTCTTTTACTTTTAATCCTTTATTAATTATTCGTTGAATAGATTCAAAAGCAAGTAAGCTCACTTGTCTTTTACTACTTTTTTCGGCATGGGCATCATTTACTATCCCAAAATTTTCCAGTAAAATTGCATTATTGATATTTTGTTTTTTCATTCCTTTTTCAGATGATATTGATATTGCTTTAATTTTTCCTGACATAAATTCCACTTTTCCCACCTGTTTTTTTTAAAAGTTTAATATCAGAAATAACGATATCTTTATCAATAGGCTTACACATATCATAAATTGTTAATGCACAAATACTAACTGCCATTAACGCCTCCATTTCAACACCTGTTTTTTCATAGGATTTCACAAAACTTTTTATTTCAATGAAATTATCTTTTATATCAAAATCAATATCAATATAATCAATTGTTATTGAATGACACAGCGGTAATAATTCAGCAGTTTTTTTGCAGCCGTTAATTGCTGCAATTTTAGCACAGGTTAAAACATCGCCTTTAGGCACAGATAAATTTTTTATATCAATTATTGTTTCTTTTTTAAGAAAAATTTTTCCGCTTGCTATTGCTTCTCTGAAACTTTTATTTTTTTGTGATGTATCTGCCATTTGCACATATTTTTTCTTCATAATTTTATCCCCCTATCTGACACATTGAAAATTCATTCGTAATACTTTGATAACTTAAATTATGTTTAAAAGGTTTATTCATTAATATCTGATTTATGATTTTTTTCAGGTTGGCTTCATCTATTCCTTCCCTGATATATTTTTTTAAATTTATCCCAATTTTTGAATTTAAGCATAATTTTAAAAACCCTTCAGCTGTTAGTCTCAATCTGTTGCATTTATAGCAAAATTTATAACTCATTGGTGCTATTATACCAAAAGTCCCCTTTGCCCCTTTAAATCTAAAATTGATACTATTATTATTTCCATAAATTTTTGTTGTCTCAAATTCTCCTATTTCATATGCTTTATTTATAACTTCATCTGCCTTTATTATCTCATTTAATTTATAAAAATTATTTATAGGCATATATTCAAGAAATCTTATGTGCAACGGTTCTTCTTTTGATAATTTTAAAAATTGATTAATTTCATCTTTATTTATATCTAATAAAACAACATTAATTTTAACCAAAGAAAAATTCATTTTTAATGCCGTTTCAATTCCATTTAAAACAAAATTCAAATTATCAGTTCTGGTTAAAAATTTATATTTTTCACTATTTAAAGTATCCAAACTGATATTTAACCTTTTTAATCCCGCATTTTTTAATTCTACTGCATAATAATTAAGCAACGTCCCATTTGTTGTCATAGAAATATCATTTATATTTTTTATTTTTGCAATCATATGAATTAATTTTACAATATCATTTCTTACAAGTGGTTCTCCACCTGTAATTTTAATTTTATTTACTCCTAATTCAGAAAAAATTTTTATAATACTAAAGATTTCATCATAAGATAATATTTCTTTATTATCTTTCAATTTTATTCCATTTTCAGGCATACAATATAAACATTTTAAATTGCACCTATCTGTTACTGAAATTCTTAAACAATCAATTTTTCTGCCAAATTTATCAATTAATCTTTCCATTTATATCCCCTTTAATTTCAAAAATGATATTTCATGCTTTTTAATCGTTTGGGAATGCCATATAATATAAATAATTGCCAGAATTGTTATTGTTATCAAATAATAAACATTAAGTTTATTTATAAGAGTGGAAATTATAAAAATTATACTTGTTATATTAAAAGATAAAATCATTAAACCATTTGCTGGGGCCAATTCAAAAGAATTATTATAATATTTTTTTAAATATTGATATATTTTATAAAATATTGGTATTGTTATTAAACTAATAATTATGTATTTAGGTGCAATGTTAAAAATAAAAATAAATAATATATAAATTATATTTAAAACAAATAGATATTTAAATAAACAAATTGTATTTTCTTTGCCTAATTTTACAACCAGAGAATTTTTAGATGTTTTTTTGTCAGCATCATAATCTGGTATTTCATTTATTATTAAAATCAGACTTATCAATAAACCCAATGGAACAGATAATAATATTATATCCATATTAAACTTTTGTATTTGAACATAATAAGAACCCCAAGATACCAGGATACCAAAATTCAACCCCACAAGTATTTCCCCCATTCCAGTATTGATTAATTTTAAAAATGGTGAAGTATAAAAAATACCAGAAAAAACACCGAAAATACCAAGAAATAATATCATAATTCCAATTTTATAGGTAAGATATATACCTATTAATATTCCAGAAATAAAAAATAAAAAACTCCCCATCAATATTTCACTTGAAGATAAAAGCCCAAGTTGAATTACTCTTGAGCCGCCTGAAAATGGCCTTATAAACTCGTTGTTCACTTCGTCATTTTCTGATTTGTGGTCAAAATAATCATTTATTAAATTTGTACCGAGATGAAGAAATATTACCCCAAATAATGTTAATAAAAAATTCACAAAATTAAAAGTTTGAGTTTTATTCCATGCAAGAGCAGAACCAAATATTGATGGAATTATACTAACCGTAAGAAAATGATATCTAAATGCTATTATCCATGCTTTTAATTTCTTTTTTATTTGATTTAAATCATCTTTTATAGATGAGGATAATTTTTGAAATATTAACAGATAGGGAGGATTTCCATGTAATATATCTTTGACTATACGGTACTTGATTTGTATTGGTTTAACCTTAATAAACTTTAGCATGTTTATCAGATTGGTTTCGTATAAATTTTTTACAACAGGCGAACGGTTAATTAATAATTTAATAGCTTTTTTCTTTTCATTTTCATCATTTATTAAAGTTACCTTCCCTGTTATTTCTATTTCTTTATCTTCCGGGAATTGCTGCCCTTTTTTATATACTAAAATTGAAATTTCATTATTTATAAGCATTTGATTAATTTTAGGATCATCTTTTAGAGATGCAAGATAAAATTCAAAATTTTCTTCTGAATAAGCAAAATGCATCATTCTATTTTTTATCTGTTTCCCCTGTAATGTTGACACACAGCATACTTCTATTGTTTTTAATTCCTCTAAAAAATTTTTTTTAAGTTTTTCAAACATTTTAAATAACTTCTTTTGTATAAATATCTTTTGCTTTTATATATTCAAAGTTTGTGTTTACATTAAAAAAAGACAAAAAAGTATCATCATATTTTTGAATAATTTTTTCATTTAAAATTAAAAAATTTATTTTTTTTAAAACATCTATAAGTTTTAAATTTTTTTTAAAAATTTGATCTTTTATTACCCCTATGCAATTTTTTGTATAAATTGCAAATAACGGCTGCTTTATATTTTTAATTTCAGGTATGACAACATCATGTTTAGATTTATTTATTTCGCCTAACATAAATTTTATTAATTCAGGTTTTATAAAAGGCATATCTCCTCCAATAACAAAATTAATAAAATTTTTTGAATTTACCAACCCAGTATAAATACCACCAATAGAATTTTTATCAGGTATTATGTCTTTTATAATTTTTAATTTTTTATTACTTTGATTAATTATCTGATTTGTAATTTTAAATTTTGCCTTTGATGTTACTACTAAAATATCTTCAAATATAGATTGAATTTTTTTTATTATACTTTCAATTATAAAATTGTTTCCGAGCTTTAAAAAAGGTTTCCCTGCATTTTCCAAATCATATTTTTGCAATGTTTCTTTTAATCTTGAACTTTTTCCACCAGCTAGTATTATTGCAGTTGCTTTAATATTTTTCATTTTTTATACACCAATTTTGATAGAATAATACTAACTTCATATAACAATAATGTAGGAATTGCCATAGCGAATTGAGAAAAAATATCAGGTCCAGGGGTTACAATAGCTGCAACAATAAATATGGCTAATATTATATGTTTTCTGCTATTTGAAAGCCACTTAGGTGTTATAATTTTCATTTGTGTCAAGATTAAAATTACAAGTGGCAATTGAAAAATTATTCCGAAAGCTAATACAAATATTATTAAAAAATCCATATATCCTGATAATGAAATAAATGGGTATATATTTTCTGTGCCCATATTTAAAAGAAATTTAATTCCTATCGGAAAAACAATAAAATATGCAAAACTTATCCCCAAAATAAAAAGGATATATGAAAAAAATATTGCAAATCTTAAATATTTTTTCTCTAATTCAAACAATGCAGGTCCTATAAATTGCCAGATTTGATATAAAATTACTGGCAAAGCAATTAAAATCCCTGATAAAATTGCAACTTTTAATTTTGTAAATAATGCTTCTGTTGGTTTTATAAATATTAATTTTCCTATTGGTTTTATTAAAATATTTATTATATTATCTACATATATATATGAACCAATAGAAGTAATTAATATTGATAATATAATTATTATTATTCTCTTTCTTAACTCTTCAAGATGACCAACAAATGTATCTTCTTTCATTTTTCCTTTTTATTTTCTTTTTTTATTTTCTTTGTTATTTTCTATTTCATCATTAACATCTCTTAATCCCTTTTTAAAGTAATTAAAACTCTGCCCTATGGCTCTTGCTATTTCTGGTAGTTTTTGAGCACCAAAAAGAAGTAAAGCAATAAGTAAAATAACAAGTAATTCACCCATTCCAAGTCCGAACATTTTATTACCTCCTGAATTTATTTTTATAAAATAATGTATATATTAAATAATCCATTTCTGTTGCAATATCAATATTTCTAATTAAAAATTTTTCATTATGAGGAATATATTTACTTGCAAAATTTAATACTCCTTTAATATTTAAATTTTTTATTTTATTTAAAACATCTAAAATCGCATTTTTTGGTGTTGTTATTATTAATATATCAATATTTTTTTTAATAGTAACTTTAGTTATGTCATTTATATGATAAATTTTAATTCCATTTATTTCCCATCCAATTTTATCTGGATCAATATCAAATCCAGCTACAATTTTATAACCTTTTTCTTCAAATCCTTTATATGAAATCAATGCACGCCCCAAATTCCCAATTCCTGCAATTGCTATATTTATAGGTTTTAAATTTCTGAAAATAGATGAAAAATATTCCACAATAAATTTAACATTATAGCCATACTTTTTCTTCCCTAATTTACCAATGAATGAAAAATCTTTTCTAATCTGTTCAGAAGTTATTCCGGTAATTTTTGAAATTTTTTTAGAGGTAACATAGGCAATATTACTATCAAATAAATCATTAAAAACTTTTAAATAAATAAACATTCTGTTAACTGTTGGTAAAGGTAATTTCATCTTTTTCATTTTAATCCTATATTTTATATATTTTCACACAACATTCTTTATGTAATGCCTGCCCTGATATTGGACATGACTTTGCCGGTCTTAAAACAGAATCGCTTGTTCCTTTATTTTTTGCTATTTCACCAAAAGCCCAGTGTCCAAATCCATGTTGTAATCCAACTACCTGCGGATGTATCCCTTCTGTTATTTTAACTCTTGCTTTTGTTTTTCCATATGGTGATTCAATCCATACCATATCTCCGTTTTTTATATTTAATTTCTGTGCTGTTATTTTATTTATCATTAATTTATTTTCATTTTTTATTTCCATTAAATATATATTATTTTGCGTTCTGGTATGGGTATGTGTTGCTTCCTTCCAGTTTATTAAATAAAATGGATATTCTTGTGTAGGTTGCCAATCACGTTCAATGTATTCAGGTAATTCTTTCAATGGTTTACCATTAGCATCTTTTTTTTCTTTGTGTTTTTCGGCGTAAAACTGTATTTTTCCAGTTGGAGTAAAAAAACCTCTAACAGGGATCCCATTTTTCATAAAACCTATTTGTTTATCTTTTTTCCCATCTTTTAATGAATAAATTATTTTATCTTCTATAATTGTATCTTTTAATTTATCTTCTGATATAACTTTTTTAAACTTCTCATATTTTGTTCCATATTTACTTACCCAGACAGCACCTGGTAATTTTTTTAATTCATCAAGTGTTATTTGGGGTTCCCCTTCTTTTAATTCTTTAGAAAGATATTCTTCATACCATTTGGTTTTATCGGATAAAGGTTCCTTTGATACTCGACCAATATTAAAAAAATCATTTCCATCTTTTTCTTTAAGTTTCAATCGTCTTCCAAGTTCACAAACAAATTCATATTCAGTTAATTGCCCAAATATCGGTTTTATCACAGGCTGCCTTAAACCAAGTGCTGGCCAGCTTACCCAATGAGTATTTAAATCATATCTTTCCAGATATGTGGTCCCAGGGAGCACTATATCTGCAAAATGTGCTGTCTCTGATAAGAAAATATCATTGACAACCACAAATTCAAGTTTTGATAATGCTTTTGCAACTATTTCAGTCCCTGGAGTTGACATCAAAAGATTTTGAAATATTATAATTGCAATTTTAGGTTTATATGGCCCTTTATTATTTGCAATATTATTAAAAATTTCAGTATATACCCCCGAAGAATGAAAATAAGGATACTTTTCTTTTCCAAAATCCATCCTTTTTGCTTTAAGAGATTTTTCTGCAATTTCATCTGGTTTAACTTTAATATGTTTGTTACCTTTTTTATCAGGGATAATTAATGTACCAGGTTTATCTATCTGCCCTGTTAATGCAGCGAGAAGGCCGATTGCCCAGCCAGAATAAACACCATTTGAATATTGCCCTATGCCAGACCAGAAATCAACCACGCCTGGTTTTATTGTTGCAAATTCAATTGCAACTCTTTCTATTGTTTCTGCTGGGACATCTGTTATCTTTTCTGCCCATTTTGGAGTTTTATCTTTTACATAATCATAAAATTTATCAAATCCATCTGTCCATTCCTCAATAAAATGTTTATCATGTAAATTATTTTTTATAATAACATTTGCCATAGCAAGTGCCATTGCTCCATCTGTTGATGGTCTTATTGGTATCCATTCTGTTGCTTTTGCTGCTGTTCCTGAAAGATATGGATCAACAACTACAAGTTTGGTACCATTTTCAATCATTGCTTTAGGTATAATCCTACCAAGATGCAGCCATTTTAATGCATAAAGCGGATTCCATCCGAATAATAAAATATACCTAGAATTTACAAAATCACAAAGTGGTCTTTCATCTCCCATCATAATTTTAAAAGATGCTTTTCTGCCTGTATCACATAAATTAGAGTGCATTGAATAATTTGGAGTTCCAAATAATTCACAAAAATCCTGCTGTATATGAGTAAAAGAATGATCTTCTGAAAACCATAATAATTTATGAGCCTCGTTATTTTGTCTTAACTTTTTAAGTCTATCAGTAATCTCATTTAATGCTTCTTCCCATGATATTTCTTTAAAGCCTGGTTCTATACCAATTCCTTTTTTAGGATTTGTTCTTTTTAAAGGTTTTTTTATTCTATCAGGATCATACAAAGTTGCAATTCCAGCGTTACCCTTGGCGCAAATAACCGCACCTTCTTTTAAATGATTTTTAAAAAAGTCCTCTGAATTATTTGAAAAATTATTTGGATTATGGTGATTGGGTTCAATTTTAACTACTTTCCCATCAACTACCTTTACAATAATTCCACACTGGCTTCCACACATATTGCAACATGATGGTATTGATTCCTCATTAAATTTTTTTATTTGTTTTAAATCATTTTTTAAATTTTTTACAATATCATTATTACTTGCTAAAATAGCAGCCGTAGTTGTAATTGTTCCTATAAATTCTCTTCTTGTTAATTTATTCATCTATTACCTCCTAAATTTACATTAATGGCACATACTGACCACCAACAACTGTAACATACCTCATAAACCAAACACCTATTAATATTAAAAACGATGCAAATGTTAAAAGCGCAATATTTTTATTAAACTTTGGTAAAATAAAAATAAAAAAAGGTATAACCATTCCAAATAATATTTCACCAAACAAGAACATAATATTAAAAGGACCTTTTAATAAAACCCTAGCTACAATTGAATTTTCTGGAGTAGAATAAAATAGCAAAATAACGTCTGAAAATGCTATAAATAAATCAATTGCAATAAAAACAGCAAGCATTTTCCCCAGATCATAAATAACTTCATTTTGTATTTGGGGAAATATTTTATTAATAATTTCAAAATTAGTAAAAAATTTTTCCTTAATTACAACAATTATAATTAAAAGTGCCGTTCCAGAAACCATTGCCGATATTAAAAAATAAATTGGCATCAGTGGTGTATTCCATAGCGCTATACCTTTACCAAGCGCTAATACAAATCCAGTATAAGCCTCCAAAGAAATTGCAAGCATTATACCAATTATGCCAAACAATTTTAAATTTTTTTTGTTTTCTTTAAAAATATAATACAAATATAAAAAACAATTTAAAATATACAAAGATAATATTATAGTTCCCCAGGTTAGTGGAGATTCAAAATTAAACATAAAAAATAAATAAAACATTCTCGGTATTTGCATTAGATCCATTATTAAAAAAATAGGTGCTATACATATTCCTCCAAATGCAATAATTGCACTGATTTTTCCACAATCTTTATATTTTTCCATACCAAAAACATAAGCAAGTGAAGATATTATAAAAGATGCTGCACTTATACCAGTCAAATAAAAATAATTTGCAATTTTTGTCAATAAAGGAATTTCATGTGTTGACATATATATGATATTATCCATATAATTAATCCTCCTTTAAGGATTTAATTTTTTTTGGTGTTTATATTTCCTGTCTGCTTCACTTATTCCTTTCAAAATATTATATTGTTCTTTTATACGGTTTCCATTTACTCCTAATTCTTTTTTTATATCTCTTCTATAATATTTCATATAATCAAAATCTGTTTTACCGGCTTCTGCAGTTTCTATATCAAGAGAAATATAAAAAACATGTGGTTTTGTATTTTGCTCGGATTTTAATACCTGAATTGAATTGGTAGCAATGGCTTTATATATTTCACTTTTTTTGTCATTTATATCACCAAAAATTCTTGCTTTACCAACGCATGTTTCAACACATGCAGGCAATTTCCCTTCTTTTAATCTATGAACACAGAAAGTGCATTTATCTACTGTTTTTCTATAAGGATGGGCAAACCTGACATTGTATGGACATGAAACCATACAATACCTACAACCTATGCATCTATCATAATCAACCAATGTCAAACCTTCGCTTGTTTTATATGTTGCTTTAACAGGACAATTTCTGTTACATATAGCATCTTCACAATGATTACATAAAGTTGGGATATAATAATCCCGCACATTATTGTATTCTCCTTTTTCTACTTTTTTTACCCAAGTCCTGTAAAATCCTATTGGCACATTATTTTCCTGATTGCAAGCAACAGAGCAGGCATCACAACCAATACATTTTCTCAAATCAATAAGCATTGCATATCTTTTACCGGTTATACTTTTAGTTTCAAGGACATCCTTTGCTTCTAATTTAGTTAACATTTTTTGCAATGCTAAAATTGTCAACCCAGTCCCTGCAACTTTTAAAAATCCTCTTCTGTTTATTTTTTCTTTTAATTTTTCTTTTAAATTATCTATCATAGACTCTCCTTTTGATAAATTTTTCTATAATAAAATCTACAATTTTTTTTATATCATCATGTTTAAAAAAAATTATTTTTTTTATCTTTTCATTTTTTTTACTAACAATAGCAAATAGTCTATTGTTAATATTTGTTTTTGACTTTTTCCTCCCATCTTTTAAAACTAAAATCTTAGGTTTTTTTTCATTTTTATAACCTTCGGTAATAACAATATCTACATCTTTCATAAAATTTTGAATTATCTCATCAAGTTTATATTCCCGAGCCACTCTTTTAATCATTGCGAGTTTTTCTCTTGATGAAATAATCACAGTATCCCCGCCTGCTTTACTCATACGCCATGTATCTTTTCCTGGATAATCAATTTCAAATTGGTGAGTATCATGCTTTATAAGACCGATTTTATAATTTTGCTTTTTTAATTTTTTTGTAATCTTTTCAATTAAAGTTGTTTTTCCACTGTTTGATTCACCAACAATTGATACAACTGGGATCATAAAATTTCTCCATTTTTTAATTTATCAATTAGTTTTACAAAAACTCTTTCCCCTTTTTTTAGTTTTTTTGTTTCTGCAGGAAAAATTATTAATGAATTACCATCAACAAGAGATTTAAGCATGCCAGAACTTTGTCCGCCGCTTGGTGTTGTAATAAAATATCCGTTATTTGCTTTAGTAATTCCACGAATAAAATGAACTCTCCCATCTCGTTTTGTTATCGGATGAATCAATTTTGCTTTTACTAATGGATGATGTAATTTTTCTTTTCCTTGCATTTTTAAAATAACTGGCGCAATAAAATTTTCAAATGAAGTAAAGGTTGCAGCAGGATTTCCTGGGACACCAAATATTAAAATATCATTTAATATTCCAAATAATAATGGTTTACCAGGTTTTATTGCAACTTTATGAAATTTTAATTTTAAACCTTTCTTTAATAAAATTTCTTTTACAAAATCATAATCACCAACAGAAACTCCCCCTGAAACTATAAAAATATCTATTCTGGGTTTAAAATTTAAAGCCAAATTAATTTTTTTATGTATTTCATTTTTATTATCATTAACAAAGCCAAAATCAAAAGGAATTCCATTATATTTTAAAATTAATGAATATAAAGCATACCCATTACTGTTATAAATCTTTCCATCTGATAATTTTTTATTTAAATCTATTAACTCGCTGCCAGTGCACAAAATCCCTATATTTGGTCTTCTTATGACATTTATATTTTCAATTCCCATTGCTGCAAGTATTGCTATTTCCTGTGGTCTTATTATTCTTCCACAAGGAATTACTAATGAGCCTTTTTTTACATCCTCACCTTTAAATCTTATGTTTTGCCATTTATTTATTTTAGTATTTATTTGTATATATTTTTTTTTACCTTTCATGAATTCTTTTACATTTTCAAGTATTACAACTCCATCTGCTCCTTTTGGTAATTTTGCTCCTGTCATTATTTTAATTGCCTGCATATATTTTATTGTCTTTTTTGATACATTACCAGCCTGAACTTCATCAATAACTTCTAATACGACATTTTTACTTGCATCTACCTTTTCTAAATCTCTTACTTTAACTGCATAACCATCCATTGCTGAATTATTAAAAGGGGGTAAATCAATTGGAGCATAAATATTTTCTCCGAGAACATAATTTAACGATGATTTAGTTTTTATTGACATCAGATTTAAAACTTTTGTATTTTCTAATATTATTTTTTCAGCATTTTTAAAATCAATCACTTTTTACCTCTTCTGTGAAGAAATTCACTTCAGTGATAAATATACACTTGATTTAAAAATATGTAATGTCAGAAAATATAAGGAATTCTTGTAAGGCAAAACCCTACAATATAATTAACCCCTGTTTTATTGCATATTGAGTAATTTCAGCTCTGCTTTTTAATTCTAATTTTTTTAAGATTCTTTTCCTGTATGTTTCAATTGTTTTTATACTTAAATTTAATTTATTTGCTATTTCTTTATTTATAAATCCTTTAGCAACTAAAATTAAAACTTCCTTTTCCCTTTTGCTTAATTTTTTTTCAATCTTTCCATCATAGAATGATTTTGATAAAGCCGAATGAATAAAAATATTATCTTTTGAAACAGTTTTTACTGCTTCAATTAGTTCATCATCAGCAGCTTTTTTAACAACATAACCTTTAATTCCGATTTTTATAACTTCTTGCAAATATTCTTTTAATTCATACATCGAAAGGATTATAATTTTTAAATCAGGATATTTTTCTAAAAGTTTCTTTGCTAATTCTATACCATTTATATCTGGAAGACCAATATCAAGTATTAAAATATCTGCTTTTATTTTTTTAAATTTATTAATCGTTTCTTTTCCAGAACCTGCTTCGCCTATAACCTTAATATCTTTTTGACTTTCAAGTAATTTTTTTAATCCATCTCTTAAAATAGTATGATCGTCAGTTATAAAGATTTTAATTTTTTTAATGGTATTTGTATGCATATTTTAGTTCCTTTATTTAGTTCTGACATTATTTTAAATTCCCCATTTAAAATCCTTGCTCTTTCTTGCATCCCAATAATTCCTAAAGGTTTTTTCTTATTTTTATATATATTATTTATATTAAATCCTATTCCATCATCCTGAATATTTAATAATAATTTATTTTTTTCTTTTAAAAATTCAATGTCAACATTTTTTGCTTTGGAATGTCTTTGTATATTTGACAATGCTTCCTGAATAATTCTATAAGCATTAATTTCAACCGGAAACTTTAATTTTAATTTTTTTTCAACATTAGTTTTAAAATTAATTTTAAAACTAAATTTATCTTTATATTCATCAATATAATTTTTAATTGTATGAATTATACCTAAATTACTTAAATCTCTTGGTCTTAATTCATAAATTATTAAATATGTCTCTTTTAAAAGTTTGTTTATTAAGAAATATAAATAATTTATTTGCTTTAAGTTCTTTTTATTTTTTGAATTTAACTCTAATGTTTTTAAATTTATTTTTAAAGAAGTGATAATCTGCCCAATTGAGTCATGCAACTCTCTGGCTATTCTTATTCTTTCTTCTTCCTGGGTTAATATTATCTTTTTTATCAAATCCTGTCTTAATTTTTCTTTATTTTTTATAGTTTCAAGTGAATTTTGTAATGAAACTGCCATTTTATTAAATGCTAGTGTTAGTTGCCCTATTTCATCTTTTGCCCATGGTTTTAATATTATTTTATAATTCCCTTTTGACATTTCATCAACTGCTTTTTTTAAATTTTTAATTGGCATATAAATAAATCTGATCAGATATATTGATAGTATCCCCCACAATAAAGAAAGTATAAAAAAAATTAAAATGGATATTTTTGTATTTTGAATTATCAATTTATTTATTTCTTTTTCAGATAGACCACATCTTAAAAATCCCAATTCACCACTCATAATTGGAATAGCAATATCCCGTATTTTCCCTTTTTCTGTATTTAAGATTTTTATGCTTTCTTTCATTTCGTTATAAATGTTGGCATTCAAAAATTTTTTTGTCACTTTAATCTCTGGTAATATAATTTTTATATTTTTATCTTTATCTAATAATAATAAATATGTAATTTCTTTTTTATTTTTAATTGCATTATCTAAAATGTAAAATAACTCTAATTCATTTTGCATTATTATTGCATTCTCAATTTTATTTATTAATGTATTCAAGGTTTCAATTCCATTTTTTTCTAATTGTTTAGTTAATACTCCGTACATTAAAATATTGGTAATCACAATAAAACTTCCCCCCATCATTATAATTAATCCAATTGATATT
>JACVJA010000003.1 GCA_015661035.1 Candidatus Calidifonticultor daggyaiensis
ACTCACTAACAGTATTAAAATCCTCAGCACTAATTCCAAGAAACTCAACATCTTTTCCTTTATACATGGAAAAAGTTTGGATGAAATCAGGAATTTCCGCCCTACATGGTGGGCACCATGTCGCCCAAAAGTTTAATACTACTATTTTACCTTTTAAATTTGAAAGAGTAATTTCTTTTCCAACCAAATTTTTTAATGTAAAATCAAGTTCGGTAGGCAACTTAAAAGGATTAAAATTTTGACTTAGTTGATTTGAATTAGAATTCGATGAAACTTGAGAATTATTAGTATCACTGTTTCTCCCTTTATTTAAGGAAATTCCAAAGTTTTTATAAGCAATATCACATGCTGAAATATAAAAAGTTAAAAAAGTCAAAATTAAGAAAAATAAAAAAATATAGGACCTTAATGTAAAAAAACCTAAATTTTCAAATTTTGTTCTAAATTTTAATTTCAATTAAACTCCTTTTTAATATAATTTAAAATATAAAAAATTAAAAATATAACATTAAAAAATACTAAAATTAAACAAGTACTAAAGACTTTGCAAACTCAAAAACATCTTTTAAAAGCAATTTGTTGTTCTTAACATCTCCAATTTGATCTATATTATTAAAACAAAAGTCCTTTAAATAATCTGTATATAATACATCAAATAAAGACCTTATGACTTTTTTTGCACAATCAAAAATACTAGGATTACTTGAACCTGCACAACTTAAAAAAACGCCTTTTTTATTGTTAACAATACTAATCTGTTTTTTTAGCTCATATTTTAATGCCCAAAATCTTTGAAATCTATCTATAAATGCCTTAAGATAGCCTGATACATTAGTAAAAAAAATTGGAGATGCTATTAAAATTAAATTAGCAGAAACCATTTTGGGATATATTGCTTGTATATCATCATTTATAATGCATTCACCATCAATAGAACAATGTCTACATTCTCTGCATGGTGAAAATTTTAAATTTGATAAAATAAATTTATCAATTTTTAAATTAACTTTATTGTTAAAAAAATAATTATTAATTAATAAACCTTCAAGAAAAGTATTTAAAACTGTGTCAGTATTTCCATCCCTGCGCGGACTTCCATAAACAGCAATTACATTATAATTGTTACTTTTAATATCTTTTACCATCTTTTATTTACTTCTTTTATTTACTTCTTTATATTCCATCTCTTTATATTTTTACAAATAAATAATATTCTACAATTAATCTTAGCATCTCATCTCTATATTACATTTTTAGCAGAAATATAAGCTGAAATATATTTATATTAAATTTATATTTATATTGACTATATTTTTAAATTTATTTTGACTATATTAATTATTGCTAAGTTAATAATTCTATTTAGCTATAAAACATTTCTAATTTTATTTCTTGTCCAGGTTTTATAATTAAAAAGTCACTATCCCAATTTTTTCTTAAAAGCTTTTTAAAGTACTCATCAGTTCCTTTTATTTCCTCAAATTCAAGATTAAATTTTTCAGCTTCTTTTTTTGCAAATTCTCTATACTCTTTTGGGTCATAATTTCCAGTATTTATAAAAACAATACGTTTGTAGTTTTTCAGCATTTCCTTTACTACCCAATTAAGAGTATCCTTATCAAATTTTTTAGAAAGTTCTTCATAATTAGAAAAAAAGGCATTATCATTATCGCCAATATATCCCCTAGTTAAATAATAAGTTCCTGGACAATTTGTAATTTGCTTTTTATATTCTTTATAAGAACCAAGTAAGATAGATATACAATCATCACATTTTGGGAGAATAATTGGAACTTTTTCAGAGACAATTCCAACCACAGATTTCCCGCAAAGCCCATAACCTATAATTATAAGATCATAATTTTGGGAATTATTAATTTCTTCTTGCAGAATTTTTCTTAAATTATCACTTTTTTCATGTAATTTTTTTTCAAAAGATACTACGTCCCATTCCTTAGGCAGCCTATTTTTTATTTCATCCAATATAACTTCACACACTATAAATTTAATTTTTTTATTTTTTTCCATTTTTCCCTTATCTTTTATCATAATTTTCTATCCCAGCTTAAATATGAGCCGTTTAAGTTATATACTTTTTTAAATCCTGCAGACTTTAATATTCTATAAGCAAGATAGCTTCTATAACTTGTCCTGCAATGTACAACTATTTCTTTATCAATTTTATCCTCTAGTAAAAATAAATTTTCACGCAATTCATCAATTGGAATATTAATAGCCCCTGGTATATGATTAGCTAGATATTCCCTTTTTGATCTTACATCTAAAACTAAAACTTCAGATAATTTTTGCTTTAACTCTTCTACATCCATATACTGCATTTCACCTTTTTTAATATTTTCCCCAATCATTCCAAGGATATTTATTGAATCTTTTGCTGAGCCTGTTTCTGGGTGATAACAAAAATTTAAAAATACTAAATCCCAAACTTTTAATTTTGCTCTAATTGCAACTGATATTACATCTGCTTTTTTATCAACAGCCTCTTTACCAATAGCTTCAAATCCAAGAATTGTGCCATCCTCTTTATTATAAATTAAAACCATATGAATCATTTGAGCACCAGGGTAATATCCTCCATGACTTAAAGCATGGAGTTCTATTTTTGCAGGATTTAAACCACATTTTTTTGCTAATTTATAGGTAACCCCTGTTTTAGCAAGAAATACATCTAATACTTTAATTGCAGAAGTTGGATTTGCGTTATAGAAGCTGTCATTACCACCAACCGCATTATAACCTGCAATCCTGCCTTGCAAGCTAGCTATTCCAGCTAACAAATAAGAAGCATTAATTCCTGTAACAAGATCTTCACACTCGCAGCAATCACCTGCTGCATAAATATCATCAATACTTGTCTGCATATATTCATTTACAACTATTGCTCCACTTTTGCCTATTTTTATTCCACAATCTTTAGCTAAATCAACATTAGGAACAGCGCCAACACCTAAAAAAACTAAATCAGTTTGAATTAAATTGTCGGCTGTAGTTTTAATTGCACAAACTTGGCCTTCACTGTTTTTTTCAAAAGAATGTATTTTTTGATTTTTTAAAATTATAACACCCTTGGATAAAAGATAGTTTTCAAGATATTCTACTATTTCATAATCAAAAGTAGGAAGTAGTTGTTCTGTTGCTTCAATAATTGTTACTTTAAAATTTTCTTTTAAAAATGCATCAAGCAATTCTAAACCAATATACCCCCCGCCAACAATTACAATATTTGGGGTTTGCTTTTCTTCAAAATCTAAACCTGAATCACTTTTTTTAGCTATTATGTCTTTTATAATATTAATTTTTGATTTTAATTTTAATGCATCGTCAATTGTTCTTAAGCAAAAAACATTTTCTACTTTTTCAAGTTCTTCGTTTATTACGATAGGTTTAGTACCTGTTGCTATTATTAATTTATCATAATTATCTTTATAAATACTTCCATCCCTTAAATTTCTAATAACTATAGTTTTTTCATTTGGTAAAATTTTTATAACTTCAGATAAAACATTAATTTTTAAGTTAAATCTTTTTTCAAGTAAAGCAACACTATTAACTACTAAACTATCTGTATCTGCTATTTTTCCTGAAACAAAATATGGAAGCCCGCATGTGGCATATGATACATACTTATATTTTTCATACAAAATTATTTCTGCGGTTTCTGAAGCCCTTCTTGCTTTAACTGCAGCGCATGTACCCGCAGCAATGCCTCCAATAATTATTATTTTTGGCTTTTCATCAATTTTTGTCTCTTTTCTAGTTGACAATTTTCCTCCATTTTAATAGTAAACAAATTATACACAAATTATATATATTATATATTATATTTATTAAAAATTTTGATTTACCAATTTTATCTTTCAATACTTTAATATTTTAATTTATCAAATCGCTAAAAATTTAATAATCAATTTTTTTAGAATATAATAGCTTAATAGCAAGAGTTTAATACCAATTAAGCAAGCGAGTTTTTTAAGTAAATAATTTTAAAATTTGATAAAAAAACTATTAATACTACACTAATTTTAATAAAAATAAGGATATAAGTTTATAAATTTAAATAAGATTTTAAATTTAAAATAATTTTAAAATAAAAAAATTAAATGTGAATATTTATCGCTTCACTAATTTCTTTATTTTTAATATTGAAGTTTTCACGAAGTACTTCACTTATTAAGTCATAAGCCTGCAAAATCTTTATATTCGCTATGGAATAAAAAATATTATTGCCCTCTCTTCTTGAATTAACAACTCCCTTTGTACGTAATATTGCAAGGTGCTGAGATAAATTAGCTTGTGATATCCCAGTTTTCTTGATAAGCTCTGAAACTGTTAACTCTTTATCTCTTAAAGCGTCAATTATTGCCTGCCTGTTTGAATTTGCAATTGTTTTACAAATATCTGCGTGAAGTGAATAAAAATTTTGTTTCATCACTTTACTCCTGAATATTTTTTATATTTTTATATAAGAATATTATTATATGCTATAAAATAATAATCTTTTCGCATACTTTTGTCAATTTATTAATTTATTCTTATAAAGAACTTTGTAATTTTTATAAAAACCTTTAAATAGGTTTATTTTGCATTCACTTCACTAATAACACCGCCACCTAAAACTATTTCATCATCAATTTTGTAAAATACTATTGATTGACCAGGAGTAATTGCTTCTTGTGCCTCATCAAAAACAACGAAGGCTTTAAAATTATTAATATTAATTATATTGCATAAAGCCGGTTTATGGTTATATCTAATTTTAGCTAAAACTTTTTTTGGAAACTCTTCCAGCTTAACTAAAAGTTTTATATCATTAGCAATTAACTTGGTATTTTTTAGATAATTACGCGGCCCAACAACAATTTCATTGGTTTCTTTTTTGATTTTTATTACATACAAAGGCTGCGTTGAGCTAATTCCAAAACCTTTTCTTTGTCCAATAGTAAAAAATGCAATACCATTGTGCTTACCTATTATTTTTCCATTAATATCTAATATATTTCCTGGCTGTATTTTTGTTTTATCAATATTTTTTAAAATAAAATCTCTATAATTTTTGCCTGATATAAAACAAATTTCCTGGCTTTCTTTTTTCTCTGAAACTGTAAGCCCTATATCTTGAGCAATTTTTCTTACTTGCTTTTTATTTAAGTCTGAAAGTGGAAAAATTAGATTCCTAAGGGCTTCTTTTTTTATTCGATATAAAAAATATGTTTGATCTTTAGCCTTGTCTTTAGCCGTCTTTAAATAAAACACACCACTTTTTTGGATAATTTTGGCGTAATGACCAGTAGCTAAAAAATCAAAACCTAGTCCTAGTGCTTTATTTAAAAGTATGTCAAATTTTAATTGTTGATTACAATCTATACATGGGTTTGGTGTTCTACCATTTAAATAAGATTGTATAAATTTTTCTATTATCCTTTCTTTAAGATAACCTGAAAAATCAAAAACATAATGTTTTAAACCTAAAATTCTACAAACCTTTTTTGCATCAATTATAGCATCAGCTCCACAACATCTTGGTTTAGAATTATCATTTTCTGGTGGTTGGACCCCAAAACACATAGTTACACCCACAACATCATAACCTGCTTTTTTTAAAAGATAAGCTGCAACCGAGGAATCTACACCACCACTCATAGCAATCATTGCTTTTTTTTTGTTGACCAAATCTCTTTTAATATCATCTTCCATAAATATTATCTTTTATATTATAAAAAAACAAAAATTTAAAATTAAAATAAATTCTTATTTAAAAAAGGACTATCTATGAAGGTTTTAAAGATACTATAAAAATATAATAATAAATATAATGTAATTATATTTATAATTACATTTGCATTATCATATTTACTACTAAAAATTTTACTACTAAAAATATTACAGTTTACTTTAGCTATTAAAAAGACTGCAAATAAAAAAATTAGGACAGCTCGTTTTCTTCTAAATCACCAAGCATAGATTTTAATATATCAGCTCTTGCAATAATCCCAATAACTTTGCCATTTTCATCAATTACAGGGATTCTGTTTACTCTCTCTTTAATAAATATCCTTACTGCATCACTTATAGGCGTATCAGCTTTTACAGTTTTTACTCTGTGTGTCATTACTTCTTCAACTTTTTTAAATAAGAAATCTTTTATATCTTTTTGATGCTGCTCAAAGCTGTCAAGATATGCATAACTCATAATAAGCGGGTCAAAATATATTGGAAAAATAGGGTTTAAGTTTTCAGTAATTATATCTGCATCTGTAACCATGCCAATTAGTTTATTTTCATTATTAACAACAGGCACACCAGTTATATTATACTTTAATAAAATCCTCGACAAATCTTTGATTGTTGTATCTTTAGTAACTGATATTACTTTTTTTTCCATTAAATCTTTTACTAATTTCTCGCCCATTTTTTTATTTTATTATTTTATTATTAAATTTTATCATTATTATTTTAAAATTTACTTATTTTTTTGCAACTTCTAAGTAATCATTAAATTCTTTGAACCACGCTAAATAACCCTTAGGATTAGTTTCAATAAATTCCATAAATTTTACTATTCTGTTTAATGTATCCTTACTAATATAATGCTCAATACCACAGGCATCTTTTTCTGAAATTTCTTTATCCATTCCTAAAAATTGGTTTAAAAATTTAAAAACTCCTTCATGTTTTTTATAAATTGCTTTTGCTCTATCCAGACCTTTCTTTGTTAAATTTAGATATCCATATTTTTCATGTACAACAAGCTGTTTTTCTTGAAGTTTTGAAATCGCATCGACAACCGATGGAGTTTTTACATTTAAAAACTCTGCTATCTCTTTTACTCTTATTACCTTCTTCTGTATGCTAATAATATATATTGCTTCAAGATAATCTTCCAAGCTATGACTTAATTCAACCATTTTTATTACCTCTAAAACTTTTTATATTTTTTAATTTTTTCATTTTTTAGTTCTAAATTTTTGAGAAAATTTTTTAAGCTTAAATTCTCTTGATTTTTAAACTCATTAAACACACAATCAGCACATTTATTTTGCTTTACACTTTTAGTAAAAAACCATAAAACATAAATTAAAGCACTTAATCCTGCAATCACTATTATTATAATTTCTAAAATTTTAAAGATTTGCTCATTTATCATTTTTAAATAAAAAATTTACCTATTTGATAAACAATAAAAGAAACAGTCCATGCTAAAACTAACGTAAATCCAACCTGAAAAAACATTTCTTTTGTACCTGCTTCTTTCTGAAAAACAGCAAGGCTTGCAATACATGGAAAATATAATAAACAAAATAACATAAAGTTAAACCCTATAAGAAGATTATATGTATTCCTTAATGCCAATCGTAAGTCTTCTTTTTCATTATGTGAACTACCAATGCTAAAAGTTGTACCCAAAGTTGATACTACAACTTCTTTTCCAACCATTCCTGTTATTGAAGCTAGCGCTAAACGCCAGTCAAATCCTAAAGGTTTAAATACTGGTTCTATAAAATGACCAATTCTGCCTGCAGTAGAATACTCTAATTTTTTAAATGATAACCAAGCGTTTATTGTTGATATTTGTTTTTCAAATTCACTTCTTGAAATTTTGCCTTCAAGATAATTTATTTCTATTTGATTAATTTGAGCATTATATTCTTCTAATAATCCTTTATTTATAGAAGGGAATGTAAAAAGAATCCATATTATTATTGATACAGCTAAAATTATCGTTCCTGCTTTCTTTATGTATAGCCAAGTTCTTTCCCACATGTGCATTAAAATCCCCCTAATTGTGGGTAGTCTGTAAATAGGCAATTCCATAACAAATGGTTCAGATTCCCCTTTAAATCTAGTTACCCTTAAAAATTTTGCAAATAAAACAGCCATAAAAATTCCAATAATATAGATGGAAAAAATTATATTACCAGCATGTTTTTGAAAAAAAGTACCGGCAAAAAGAATATAAATTGGAAGCCTGCCCCCACAACTCATAAAAGTATTAATATGCATAGTAATTAATCTATCATTTTTATTTTCTAATGTTCTCGTACACATATAAGCAGGCACTGTACATCCAAACCCTATAAGCATAGGAATAAAAGATTTTCCATGTAATCCAATTCTATGCATAATCCTATCCATTATAAAAGCTGCTCGAGCCATATATCCGCTATCTTCAAGTACTGCAATGCAAATAAATAGAAGCATTATCTTGGGAGTAAAAACTAATACACCACCAACACCTGCAACTATGCCGTCTATTATTAATGATTTTAAATACCCTTCGGGAAGTAATATAGTGAAAAGCTCTGATAATTTATTAAATCCTAACTGAAGCCATTGAGTTGGATAATCACCCACCTTAAATACCAACTGAAATATCCCCCACATTATTAGTGCAAAAATAGGCAGCCCTATAAAATTATTTAGTATAACTTGATCAATCTTATCACTAAAAGAAAGTTCTCTATCCTTATGATAAATTGTCGATTCTTTTAAAGCACCTTTAACAAATCCATACCTCGCTTCAGCAATTAGTGTTGTTGGATAAGAGCCAGTAATTCTTTTTATATGATTTACTGAACTTTCTAAAATTAAATTTATTTTTTCTTTTTCTTCTTCAGACAAATTTTGCAAAAGCTCTGCTAGGATTAATTCGTCATTTTCCAGAAGCTTAACAGAAATCCACCTTAGATAATTTTTATTTAAAGATTCATGGTCAAAGAACTTAAATTTACTTAAAAGCTCTTGGATCTTTTTAATCTCAGTTTCTACTTCATCTCCATATTTTATAAATACAAATTTATGTTCAAACTCCTCGTTATAAATTTTAATAATATTTTCTAAAATTTCTTGAGTTCCAACCCCTTTTGTACCAATAGATAAAATAATGGGAGCTCCTAAAAGCTGGGATAATAATTCCAAATTTAATTTTAATCCACTTTTATTAAGTAAATCAGACATATTAAATACTAAAACCATCTTACAGTTCATTTCTATTAGCTGGGTAGTTAAGTATAAGTTTCTTTCTAAATTAGAAGCATCGATAATGTTAACAACAACCTCTGGTTTTTCTTTCAAAATATGATTTCGTGTTATTACTTCTTCTTCAGAAAATGCAGTTAAACTGTAAGTACCTGGCAAGTCTATTATGTCAAAAATATAGTCTTTATATTTTTTTGTGCCTGTTTTAACCTCTACAGTAACTCCAGGATAATTACCAACATGTTGTCTTGCGCCAGTCATATTATTAAATATAGTAGTTTTACCAGAATTTGGGCTACCAACCAAAGCAACACTGATTTCTTTATTCTTAATTTTTCCTATCATGTTATTTAAATAACTTAGTATTACTTATAACCTAGTATTTTTTAAGTTTTTATTTCCTAACTTTTTATATAGTTTTATTTTCACATAAAAACATTATTTATTTAAATTTAGATTAATAGTTTTTAGTTTTCTAAAACTTCAGCAACTTCGATTTTGTGGGCAATCCCCCTGCCAAGTGCAATTCTTACGCCTTTTACGGCTATTGTCATTGGTCCACCCCAAGTTTGATGAATAACTTTAATAATATCACCATTTATTATCCCCATTGCATTTAACCTAGAAATCAAACAATGACCCCCTGCAATATTTACAATCTTATATTTTTTTCCCTGTGATGCATGTGCCAATAATATTATCTTGCTTTCTTCTTTATTTTTTTCTTTTTTGTTTATAATTGTTTTATTCTCTTTTTTAAATTCTAAATTTAACTTATGGTTTAATCCCAATGTCAATCCCCCTGTATTTAATACTTATATATAGATAAAATAATTAAGATTTAAAGACTTAATTAACTATCAGATTAAGCTTAAATTATATATATCTAATAAAGTTAGATGTGTCTAACTTTATTAAATTTATTAAATAAAATAATAATTGTCAATAATAAATTATAATTATTCTTATTATTTTTTTATTATTGTCTTAGTTTGCTTGACATTAAAAAAAATTAAAAATAAATTGAGGATTTAATTAATTTAATAATTAGTAATTTTATTGTTTTTCTTTTTGAAAAAAATATTATGGAGAATATTATTAAGAGTTTGTAATCTTTACCTTTCAAACCGATTTATAAAAATATATTCTACTATTTTTCTAACTACTTCTTTTCCTTAAAACATTATTTTCATAAGACATTACTTGGTTAATTAACTCTTTTTCCTTAGGTGTATTATTTGACTCACAGAAATAATCCCAAACATCTCCCCAAGGCATAGATTTTAAATTCTCTAGTAATGCAAGTCTTGCAAAATAATTTCCTTCTTCTTCATATTCTCTAAGCTTTTCTGTAGGCTCTAATAATGCAATAAGTAAAGCTTTAAGAACTGATCTGGCACCTAAAGCCCAGGCTCCAACTCTATTGATACTTGCATCAAAATAATCTGTTCCGATAAAAACTTTATTTAAAGCATTTGCTCTCACTATTTCTTGCATTATCGCAACTAGTTCTTCTGCTATTATTGGTACATGATCACTATCCCACCTAATACCTCTGGTAACATGTAGTTGTATACCTTTTACATAGGGTAAAACTGCCGAAATCTTATCAGATACTACTTCAGTAGGATGTAAATGCCCTGTATCAAGAGTTATTTGAATACCATTTTTAACTGCATAACATAAATAAAATTCTGCAGACCCAACTGTATAAGATTCTACCCCTATTCCAAAAAGTTTTGGCTCCAATGAATCTTGCATATTTTCTTCAGGATATTTTTTTGCAAAAATTTCATCTAAAGATTTTAGTAACTGCAATCTATATTTAAGCCTGTTTACAGTAATATCTTTTGAACCATCAGGAATCCATATATTATTAAAACAAACTTGTTTTAATTGACTTCCGATATAATTACAAATTTCTCTTGACCTGACAGCATGTTCAACCCAGTATTTTCTAATTTTTTCATTTAATGCAGAAAGAGTTCTGCCATCTTCTGTAAAATCGTGAGAAAAAAATGTTGGATTATAGTCTATACCAATATTTAAAGACTTTGCCCACTGAACCCAGCTGGTAAAATGCTTTATCTCAATTTTGTCTCGCCCTTCCAATCTTCCTTTATAATCACCGTGCATTGCTTCTAAAGCAAATTTCTTTTTACCAGGGATTAGCGAAAAAGCTTTTTCTGCATCACTTCTAAACTCATCTATATTTCTAGGTTTACCAGGAAAATTACCAGTAACTAGAATTCCGCCGCCACCTAATGATGAGGCTTCCTTTTCAAAACCTGACACATCATCACCCTGCCAACAGTTAATTGAGATTGCAACATTTTTTAAAGTATTAATAGCTGAATCTGTATCAATTCCATACTCCAAATATTTTTCTTTTGCTATCCTATATAGGCTTTCAGCTGACCAAGACATATTTTTTTCCTCCTACTTTAATTCATGTTTAAAATTTTAATAATATTTATTAGCTTAAAAAATTGTATTTTTTATAACCTTAATACTTCATTATAAATTTAATATTTTTTTATGCAAAATTATTTTCTATAATAACTATATCTTTTTATCAAGGAGAAAAAAATTAAAAAAGAAAAACTATTTTTAACAATAAGAATTATAATAAGTTTTTCGCTATTTAGCTTTTTAATTTTTAAAAATTACTCAAATTTAAAAGAATTTTTCAAAACAATTCATAATTTTAGCATACCTTTTTTTATAATTTCTTTAAGCCTTTTTAGTATTGGTATTTTTATACAAATGTTAAGATGGGAAATATTATTAAAAGCTATGAAGATTTATATAAATAAAGCGTTTTTACTCCAGTCCTATTTTATAGGTTTTTTTTACAGTAACATTTTTCCTACAAATATTGGGGGTGATATTTACAGAGCCTATGATCTTCATAATAATAAAAAAATTGATTTAAATAAAAATATTTCAGTTATAATTATTGAAAGGCTTGTAAGTGTTGCCTCGGCATCTATATATGTATTGATATCTTTTTTTATTTTATATAAACTTTTAAATATCAAAATTATATTAAGTCTTACATTAATACCAGTTATTATTCTAATTCTATTTCTAGCAATTTTAAAACCAGCAAAATTCAAACTTGACAAACTTTTTTTAAAATCATCCAAATTAAATAAATTTCAAACTAAGTTTGAAAATCTTAGAAAAAGCCTTTTAGATTTCAAGGATAAAAAAAAGTATATTTTTTTAAGTTTTATTTTAAGCTTAATATCTCAAACATTTTTTATTGGTTGCTATTACTTTGTTAATTTATATTCAAAAATTAATCTAAATTTTTTAACATTTTTATTTATAAATCCGATTATAACTCTATCCGCAAATATACCAATTACAATTGGAGGAATAGGAGTTAGAGAAAATGTTGCAGTGCTTATACTACAAAAATTTGGTGCTGTTCAGTCAAATTCAGCTATTTTTGCTATAGTTATTTTATCAATTATAATAATTAATGCTATAATAGGTGGTATACTTTATATAATAAAAAATATTTTTTATAAATCAAAAGGCATATTATAAGACATATTATCATATTATAAAGGTATTTTATAAAAAATATTCTATAAAAAATTTAAAAATAATAAAAATTTTGTTAAAAAATAGAAATAATTTGTCTTTCTGCTTAGCTTATTTTATTTAATTTTATATCTTAATTTTATAACAAGAAATATTATTAATAAAATTTATCATCTTATTATACGCGATAGTAGAATTAAATTAAAAAATTTATAAATGATCCAAATAAAGTTGTTGATGAAGCACTTGAAGGATATGTTGCTGCTTACAAAGATTATGTTGAGATTTTACCAGATGCAAGAGTACTTGTAAGAAAAAACCTTTCTGATTTTCAAAAAGTTGGTGTTATAACTGGCGGTGGCTCAGGACATAAGCCAGCATTTTTAGGTTATGTTGGAGAAGGTTTATGTGATGCTGCAGCAATTGGTGAAATATTTGCTGCACCCCCAGCTGACTGGATTTATAAAGGAATTAAAAAAATAAATATGGGTAAAGGAGTAATATGTCTTTATGGTAACTTTTCTGGTGATATAATGAACTTTAGAATGGCTCAAACTTTAGCTGAAGCTGATGGAATACAAGTAACTGAAGTAATTGCAAGAGATGATATTGCATCTGCACCAAAAGAAAATATTCAAAACAGAAGAGCTGTTGCTGGTGAAGTTATAATGTGGAAAGTTGGCGGTGCTGCAGCACAAGAAGGAATGAGTTTAAATAAAGTAAAAGAAGTTGCCGAAAGAGCTATAAACAACACAAGATCTTTTGGAGTTGGGACATATCCATGCATAATTCCAGCTACAGGTAAACCAAGCTTTAAATTAGAAGAAGATGAAATGGAAATAGGCATTGGTCATCATGGAGAACCAGGTATTAGAAAAGAAAAAATGAAAAGTGCTGACGAAACAACTACAATGTTAATGGACGCCATCTTAGAAGACTTACCTTTTAAAAATGGCGATAAAGTAAGTGTTTTAATTAATGGGCTTGGTGCAACCCCTTTCCAGGAGCTATTTATAATAAATAGAAAGGTTTCTGAAATTCTGGAAAAATACAAAATTAAAAAAATAATTACTTATGTTGGAGAATACTTTACATCATTAGAAATGGCTGGCTTTTCTATAACTTTAACTAAAGTCGATGATGAAATAGCAAGATTAATTCTTGCAAAAGCTGATAGTCCAATGTTTAAACAATTTGATCTTAATAAATAATCTTTAATATTAATAATATTAAGAAAAGAGGAGTTATGGAAATTTCTGCAGAACAGTTTAAAAATATTTTAATAAATATTGCAGATACCATTGAAAAAAATGTTAATTACTTAACAGAACTTGATGCTGAAATTGGAGATGGTGATCATGGAGTAAATATGAATAAAGGCTTTAAAAAAATAAAAAGCCAACTTTTAGAAGCTGATGCAGACACTAATAAAGACATAGGCGAAATTTTAATTAATGCAGGTAAAGTCCTACTTAATGAAATTGGTGGCGCAATGGGGCCACTATACGGTGGAGGTATGGTAAAAGCCGGCATAACATTAAAAGGTAAAGAAAAAATTAATAAAAATGACATACTAATACTTTTTTCTTCAATGCTGGACTCTATTAAATCATTAGGTGGCGCAAAAATTGGTGATAAAACAATGGTTGATACAATTGAACCTTTTGTAAATACATATAAAGAACAAATAGAACAATTAAAAAATAATGATTTAAAATCAGCTTTTAAGACTGCATTAGATGCTGCAAAAAATGGCATGTTATCTACGAAAGATTTAGTTAGTAAGATTGGCCGATCATCTAGACTCTTAGAAAGAAGTAAAGGTCATATTGATGTAGGAGCAGCTTCAAGTTATTTAATTTTAGAAGCTTTCTATAACAGCTTATAAAACTTAATCTTGTTAAAATTTAATGAATAACTGATATATATCAATACATCGTAGACTCTTAATGAAAGGTATGTATCAATACATCGTGAACTTGGTACGGTTATATTCTATGCTGACCTCAAAAAAAGAGGAGTCAGTATGGAAGAAGAAAAACTTAAGGAGATTGCCATTTCAAGATATAAAAATGGCCAGTCTCCAAAGACAATACATGAAAGTCTTGGTAAAAGTAAAGCCTGGTTTTTTAAGTGGTTAAAAAGATATAGCCTTAAAAAAGATAACTGGTCAAAAAGTAAATCCAGAAAGCCAGGTAAAAGTCCAAAAAGAATTGATGAGAGTATGGAAGCAACAGTAGTACAAAAAAGAAAAGAGCTTGAAAAAACCCTGTATTCTCAAATTGGCGCATTTCCAATATGCTATCAGCTTACCAAAGAAGGTAAGGAAATTCCATCAATTGCAACAATTAACAGAATAATTAAAAGAAACAACCTCACAAGAAAAAGACCTGCATACAGCTCCAAGGTGTGGCGTATCCTGCAATTATTGCTACATCTTCTAACTATCTTCACCAGTTTGATGTTGTTGGAGCAATGTATCTAAAAACAGGAAGGTTTTATTCTGCAAACATAATTGATGCATGTGATAGAAGGGCATCAGTTAACCCGGTGCTCAGGCAAACCAAGCGTGACATTGCAGGAGCCCTTGTTTTGTGTTTTAAGACTCTTGGAATACCAAAATATCTTCAGCTTGATAATAAGCTTCCTTCACGTGGTTCAAACAGGTATCCACATTCATTTGGGCTTGTATAAGGCTCTGCCTGTATCTTGGTATTGAGCCTGTGTTTATTCCAATTAAGGAACCCTTGAGAAATGGAATTGTAGAGCATTTCAACAATGTATTTGACAAGAGCTTCTTTAGAAGCCAGTTCTTTAAAAGCTTCTCTTACCTTTACAGCCAAGCCAAGGTATTTGAGGCATATCATAACGGCAACCACAGGTATTCAAGTCTGTCCGGAAAAACACCCAATGAGTTTGCGTCCTTAAATCTGGTTAAGCTTGCAGATAATTTTACAATTCCTGATCCGCTGCCTATTTATCCGGGATATATTCATATTTTTAAGGTTTGTAAGAAGCAACAGAATAATTGATATTTTTGGAGAAAAATACTCTATGCCTGTTGAGGTTGAATATGAATATGTATGGGTTACCATAGATACAGGAGCACAGATAATGTCTGTATACCATGATCCAGCTCTTATTGAGCAGCACAGTTATCCTTTACCAAGTTCAGCTATTGAGTTGTCAAAGATCGATTTATAGATTTTATTTTATATTTATAATTTTATATAAACTTTTATTAATATAACAATAAATAGGTCTAGGATGTATTGATACATTAATAACTCTAAAAAGAGTCTACGATGTTATGATATTTATTACATAATCTTTAAGCCATTTTTTTCTATCCTTATAA
>JACVJA010000004.1 GCA_015661035.1 Candidatus Calidifonticultor daggyaiensis
TAGTTTAAATAAATCAATAGATTAGTAAGTGAATAAAAATAACATAATACATAATATATGTAAAAGTGTTACTCTTCTAATTCCCTTATTATTGAAAAAAAAAAGACAATTATTCCCAAAATTAAATTTAAATTGAATTAAAAATTTTATATTATGTTTGATGGTTCACATAACCAATTTTTGGGTAGATTTTCATATAGCAAATCTCCATATAGTGGATTTTTGGAAAGAAGTTTATAAGTGCAAAAACTTCAATTATTTTATTTAAGATTCAAGGAAATACAAATAAAGCAATTTGATTGAGTTATCGTATTTCAATTAGTAATTTATTTTCATACGATCATTTTTTATATCTAAAAAAAGACACATTGATTGTGAATTATTTGGATTCACTCGCCTTTTTTTTTAATTCAAAAAAAAAATTTAAAAATTTGCGGACAGTTACTATACACCTTAAAAAAGAACATGGAAAAAAGATTTATTGACAATTTTTTAATTATACACATAAAAGTATCATAGAATTATTACTCATTCAATTTGAAATTGATTAGTCTAAGAGACACTTAGATATTACAATTATTTTGAAAAGTTTAGAAAATTTATAAACATTTTCAGGAATTTAAGAGGATAACAATTCTGCTACTAGATAACAATGCAAATACATATGCCATAACTTGTAAATCTTAAAATGCTTTAAATTTCAATATTTTTAGTAGCTGTGAACTTAACTATCTTTATTCTCGAATATATTGATATAATTTAGCAAAAGTGATAGAACTTCTTCAAGTTTTAGAGACTTACCCAATAATAAGAGTAATCTTTATTCAAATTCAGTTAGATGCATAAGATTAGTTATATCTTACGTCTACTTGGAATACTTAAGTTTTTTAAGTAACAAATTCGATAGTTGCATAAAAATAAAATCTCAAATAACCATATAGATTCAACCAGTTCTAGAGAGTAAAATACAATTTTGAAACTTGACACTACGCCCTTACTATGAATTGTGATTAATCAAGGAGTTGGTTTGGACACTGAAACTAAATAGCTATGAAAGAGAAAAGTAAGATTCAATATTACTTGTTAAATTTAACTTATAGTGACATTAGTTATTATGAATAATATTCCATCGCTTGTAATGTATATTAAATTAAAAATTAAAGATAGAAGATAAGAGAAATATTTTTGAATTTTTACCCTTTATCCTCTATCGCTTGATTACAATCCCAAATATTTAGTTTTATACAAAAGCTTGCCTGGTTTTAAATTTAGAATATTTGCTGCTTTGGCTTTATTTCCATTTGTTTTTTTTAATGCAATTTGTAAAATTATTTTTTCAAATTCATCTATTATATCATCGTAATATATTTCTGATATCTTTCCTTGATTAAAATCTCGAATAACTTCTAAAAATTTCAGAGAATCTTCGAAACTTTCCTCACTAAAATTTGTATCTATAGAATAGTTATAATCTGACACCTCAAATTGTTCTTCAAAAAAATTAGGTAGTAAAGTAAACAAATTAGCATTAATTTCCTTATCTGCTAATAACACAGCTGATTTAATATTATTTTTTAACTCGTCTATATTACCTGGCCATTTATATCTTATTAAAAATTGGTATGTTTGATCATTTACTTTAATAGGTTCAGTTCTTAACTTGGAATAGTAATCTACAAAATAGTTTATTAGATAAGGTATTTCATCTTTTCTAAATCTTAAGGGTGGCAAATTGATATGATGTGGCAGCAAAAAGTATAGTAATTCTTCAACTAAAAGCTCACTCAGCTCTATCTCTAAATTTTTTGTACTAGAAAATACCATTATTTTATTTTCTATATTGATTGAGTTATTTAAATAAATTTTATCACTCAACAAAATATAAAGTTCTTTTTGTACTGATTTTGGAATTTCTTCAATATTAGTTATGTATATCATAATAGATTCGTCTTTGTATTGATTCAAAATTTTAATTAGTTCATTATTCAAATTATCTTTTAAAAGAAATGAATCTAAACAAAAAAAAGATTTTTTACTTCCGAATTTTTTTGTAGAATTAAATATATATTTAGCCAGAATTTTTTTACCAACCCCTCGTTCACCTGTTAAAAAAAGAATTTCTATAAAATCTTTTAATTTTTCTACTTTATTAAATATTTGCTGTATCAATTGATTGGCTATTACTATTTTGATTTCATCATCAACTTTTATAATTTTGTGATTTAATGAAATTCCAAATTTTTTAGCATTTTTTAAAATTTTATTCTCCTCTTCTAATTTTTTTTTTATCTCTATTAGCTCCAGATTTTTAATCTTTAATTCTTCATACTTTTTATTTAATTCTGATGTTAATTCATAAAATTCTATTTGTTCTTCTAAAGAATTTAAAAGTGAATTTTTTTCCCATGGTTTTAGAATAAATTTATGAATTTGTGCTTTATTGATACTTTCAATTAATATATTTGTATCATCATATGCACTGATAATAATTCTCCTAGTTGACGGTAAAAGTTCTTTTAGTTTTATCATTAAAGATATTCCATCTATTTTAGGCATTCGATAATCTGCTATAACTATGCTTATATCAAGATTTTTATGTTCCCTTAAAAAATTTAGAAAATCTTCAGGATTTTCAAAAATCTCTATATTATAATAGTTTAGGAAATTTAAACGAAAAGAATTTAAATTTTCTACTTCATCGTCAATATAAACAATTAATGGTTTTTTTTGCATAATACGATATTTCAGGAAAAATTTTATTTATAAAAAATCAAGAAATTTTTAAATTGATTTCGAAACAAGTATAACCCGATCTGCTCTCTACTAATATAATATCACCTTTATGTTTCTTTAAAATATTTAAGGCTATCGGTAACCCTAAACCAGTTCCCTTTCCTTCTTTGGTTGTAAAAAAGGGCTCAAAAATTTTACTTTTAATTTCCTTTGATATTCCCTCTCCACTATCAATAATATGAATTTTTCCAAGATTTCCAGATACAAAAATTTTAATTGTCATGATACCTTTAAAATTCATTGCGTGAATAGAATTTATAAATAAATTTATAAAAGCCTGCTTTAATAAACCTTTACTTCCTCTTACAGTGAATAAATCTAAATAATCTCTTTTAACATCTATGTCTCTTAAAAAAGTATATGGTAATGAAAGTAGAGCACTTTCAATACAGTATACTATATCAAATTCTTCTATTTTTTCCTCTTCTTCAGAACTCATAAACTTTTTAAAATGATTGATCAATAATAAAATTCTATCAACCCCTAAATTAATTTTTTCACTAATAATTTTTAAATTTTCAATATAAGTTTTTATCTCCGAATCTATTCTGTCTTCTTTATTATTTATCAATGTAAAAATATCAGTAATCTGTTCAATAAAAGTCCCCATTAAACTGTTATAGCTCTTAATAAAATTCAACGGATTTTTAATTTCATGAGCAATAGCACTACTCATTAATCCAACTGTTAACATTTTTTCACTTTGAATTAATTGTTCCTGATTTTTTTTTAAATTTTCTAAAGAATTCTTTAATTTTCGATTTATATTTGTAAGCTTTTTATTATTTTGAGTTAATTTATATATTAACTTTTTATTTATACTTTTTTGATAAAAATTTTTTTTCTTTAACTCATTATTTAATCTTATAGTTATTTCTCTTTCATTTTGATATATATTTTTAAATTTATGTAAAATTCCAATTGTTACAATTATAAACTCTACTGAAGAAAAAAAATAAATATATGGGAAGTATGATATTATTTCTTTAATAAATCCTAAATTCACAAATGTAGCTAAAAAAATTCCAGTAATTCCCCATAACCATCCAGCATAAAAATAAACAATTAAAATATCAACTTCTTTCTTAGCAAGGAAAATGATAAACACAATTAAAATTAAATTTGTAAACAAGAAATTAAATGCTCTAAAAAAATATAAAAATTTAGTAGTTGTCATGAAAGAAGAAATTAAAACAATGAAAAAGGATAAAAATAAAAAATAAAAAATAAATTTTAAATTTTTAATTAATTTCAAATAATTTTGTAAAACATTTAATAAACTATTTAATAAATTAATAGACAAAAAAATAATCGAATAATACACTAACGAAATACTAAGGATCACAATCTCATTTGAAAATTTATACCACTTTGTAAAAAAAATAATAGGTAAATCAGAGCTAAAAAACATAAATAATAAAAAACAAATGTGATATAGTATATAAAATAAAATAGTTTTTATCCTCATTAAATAGAATAAAAAAAACTGAATGAAAATTAAAAAAAGCAAAATAAAAAAGAAACCACCTTGGAAAATACCTACAATTCGATTATTTGTCAAAAATTTAGTTTCTGAGAATAAAAATAAACTAGCTACTAGGGTGCTTTCTGATTTTATCATTAAATATACATCTATTTGATCATTAGGCTGTATATCTAAATTAAAGAACGAATTTCTATTAAAAAGATTATTATCAGTTTTAAATTCATATCTATCACCTTTATAAAAAACATTGACATTTGATCTACTCTTATCTACAACATAACATTCAATAAAATCTAACAATGGATAAGAGGATAATAATTTAAGCTTAACTTCTTCATTAGTTTTGTTAGATAAACTAATTTTAAACCATATAGGATGAGAAACAAACCCAAGAGAAATAATATTGCTTCTTACATGAACAAATGGGTTAATATTATTGTTTTCTAATTTCAGAATATCATAAAACTCAAGATTTTGCCTAATATCTTTTTGTATCTGTAAATTTCTCTTTAGATCTTCTACATAATCTCCCTTCAAATTATCAGTAATTTCTATTTGATTGATTGTTTGAATATTAGCTTTTGAATAAATAAATAAATTGATTAGAATTACGATTATTCCAAATAAAAAACCACTAAATAAAAGAAAATATTTTTTTAAAATCTTTAAAAAAAATGATTTATCTGAAGGATTATTAGACATAAATGATTTAAAAACCATAAATTATACTCCTAATATAACTAAAATTCTTTAAAATATCATTTTTTTACAGTAGTCAAATTACACAAAAAAAATATATTAAGAATTTAAAATTATTTATCAATACATCTTTATTAAATAAATTTAATAAAAAAAAACAATATTAGCTTTTAAAAAGGATTTTATAATAATTATAGATTTAAGAAATATAAACCAGGAACTAAATTTTTTTAAAATCTACTAAATAAACTTCAGATATTTTTATTATTACTTATAAGAATTAACACTACATATTAAACTTTCTTAACTAACAAAGCAATTCCTTGACCTCCACCTACACACAAAGACGCTACTCCATATCTGGCATTTCTTTTTTTCATTTCATAAAGCAAAGAAACTAAAATTCTTGTTCCGGAAGCACCTATTGGGTGGCCTAAAGCGATTGCTCCCCCGTTCACATTTACTTTTTCATTTGGTATATTTAGCTCTTTAATCACTTGAAGTGCTTGAACAGCAAAAGCCTCGTTAATTTCAAAAAGATCAATATCGTCAACTTTTAAATTTGCCTTATTAAGTGTTTTTATAATTGCATTAACTGGTCCTAATCCCATATAAGCAGGATCTAAGCCTATAGATGAAAAACTTACAATTTCATAAATAAAATCATATTTATTTAATTTTTTTAACATTGCTTCAGAACATACAACAACTGCTGCTGCACCATCATTAATTCCAGAAGAATTACCTGCTGTAACAGTACCATCTTGTTTAAATACAGGTTTTAATTTTTTCAATGCATCAATTGTGATATCAGGCCTTGGATGTTCATCTAATTCAATAATTTTTTCTCCTTTTTTATCTTGTATTTTTACTGAAACAATTTCCTCTTGGAATCTATTTTCCTTTATTGCTTTTGAAGCTTTCATTTGGGACTCGTAAGCAAATTTATCTTGCTCTTCTCTTGTTATATGATACTTAGATCCTATATTTTCAGCAGTAATTCCCATATGACAATTATAAAATTTATCCCACAATCCATCATATATCATAGTATCATATAACTCTATATTTCCCATTCTTATACCCTTTCTTATGTTTCTTAATACAAAGGGAGCATTCGACATACTTTCAGTACCACCAGCAATAACAAGTTGATTTTCTCCTAACATAATCGACTGTGCAGCTAAAATAACTGATTTCAATCCTGAACCACAAACTTTATTCACAGTAAATGCAGGTATTTTATCTGGCAAACCTCCATAAATTAATGCTTGCCGTGCTGTATTCATTCCTAAACCTGCCTGTAAAACATTCCCAATTATAACCTCATCAACAATATTTACATCTAATTCTAAACGATTAACTACTTCCTTTATCGTTAAAGTAGACAGTTCCACAGCACTTAAATCTGATAAGCTACCCAAAAATGTACCAATAGGAGTTCTACAACCCGTAATAATATATACTTTATCCATACTTCCTCTCCATAAAAATATTAAATTTATTTATATTGAAAAATTTTGATGAATTCATTATTACTAATCTTTTTTAATAACTCATTTTTTATAATTTTTCCTGTAGAATTTTTTGGTAATTCATCAAAAACGATTATTTTATGAGGTAATTTATACGAAGCAAATTTATTTTTTAAATGTTTAAACAAGCTATCAATCAAAGACTCATCAAGTTTTGCTTGAAGAGATACACACAAAACAGGAATCTCACCCCATAATTCATCTGGCATTCCTATCAAAGAACATTCATTGATCCAAGTTAAGTTATGTATTTCTTTTTCTATTTCTATTGGATATATATTCTCTCCACCTCTTATGATTATATCTTTAACTCTACCTTTAATCCAATAAAAACCCTCATTATCACGATAAGCTATATCACCAGAACAAAAACCTAATAAATTATTAAAAGTCTGTTCTGTTGGATAACCCTCATAACCATTAAAAACAACAGGTCCTTTAAACCACATTGTTCCAGTACCTTCAGATTCTATTAAATTATTGTTTTCATCAACTAAATTGACTTCTAAAAATAGCATTGGTTTACCTACACACCCTACTTTATTTTTTGCATCCACGTCAGATATAAAAAAACAATTTACACCCACTTCTGTCATACCAAAACCTTGTTTTAGAATAACTTTTTTCTTTAAAAACTCATTAAAAATAAAATCTGGACAAGGTGCGCCACCAGAAATAATTAGCTTCATATCCTTTAAATCTACTCTTTCCCATTCTTTAGAATCTATCATCATTTTAAACATTGTTGGTACCGCAAAAAACAGATTAATACTTTTATTATTGATCAACTCAAAAATTTTTTCCGGTACAAATTGTTCTAATAAATACAATCTCCCTCCTATAAAAAGTAAAGGTGTAGTGAAAACATTTAAGCCACCAGCGTGAAACATTGGAGTATGTATTGTAGTTGAATCATTCGAATTTAATTGCCAATACATTACAGTATGAAAAACATTATAAAGAATCATTCTAACTGGTATTCTCGCTGGTTTTGGAATCCCCGTAGTTCCTGAAGTAAATAAAATTAAAACATCTTCATCTAAAGATGGATTATTTTGTGGAATAATTAGATTACGTTGAGATTCTATACTTTTTCTTAATTCTTCTACAGAAAACAAATATTGAATATTTAATTCTTTCTGTATAATTTTTAAGTTACCCTGGAAAACTTCGCTATAAATGAGAACTTTTGGTTTGATTTGTTTCAACATTAAAATAACCTCATTTTCTTTTAATTTTGGATTTACAGGAACAAATCGATAACCATTCGTTAAACAAGCAAAAAATAGAAAGATATGTTCTATCGAATTAGAATTTATATATATTAAATCTTCTTTAAATTCTAAATATTTTGATAAAAAAGTACTGATTTTTAATATCGATAGATATAAATCTCTATATGTATAATGAATATTTCGATTAACATCAGTGACAGCTATTTTATTCGCAAATCTTTCAGCGAAAGATTTCGTTAATTGATTTAACGAAATACTAAACACGTCTTTCATTTTTTAATTTTTATAAAGTTCTTCTATGTAGTTAGAATATTTACTTAAAATTACTTTTCTTTTTAATTTTAATGTAGGTGTTATTTCATTTCTTTCAATAGAAAAATCAAATGGTAAAATTACAAATTTTTTTATCTGTTCTGTTCGATTTAATTGCTTATTTACTTCGTTATTTATAAAATTGTTAATTTCATTATATATATATTCATTTTTGCTCAAAATTTGATAGACTTCATTTGTTAGAAACTCACCTCTCAATACTTTTTCTAAGAAGTCTCTAGAAAGTTCTGTAATTTGGTTTAGAAATTTTTTTATAGCAACAATAGGATTTATTGTAATCAAAGCAGAAATATAACTTTTCCCGTCACCTACAATCATTGCTTGGCTAATTAAAGGATTTGTTTTTAATAAATTCTCAATATGTGAAGGAGCAATATTTTTACCAGTAGAAGTAATTAATATTTCTTTTTTTCTATCTATAATCTTTAAAAAACCTTCTGAATCAAATTCTCCAATGTCACCTGTATATATCCATTTTTTATCTTGATCAAAAATTTCCTTCGTTGCTTCCTCATTTTTATAATATCCTGAAAACAAATTATATCCAGAAATCATAATTTCACTCTCATCAGATAACTTAACACTACAATATGGCATTGGAATACCTACTGTTCCGACTTTAAACTTATTTGGTCTATTGAATGAAACACATATATTTTCTGTTAATCCATAAGCTTCGTAAATAATTAAACCTATACTTAAAAAATCATTAGCAATATGTTTTGAAAGTGGAGCTGCACCACTAGTACAAATTTTTATATTTTTACCTAAAATCATTTCTCTAAGATTGGTTAAATATTGTCGATCAACAGATATATAATCTTGAAGTAAAGAATGATCTATTTCATCATTAACACTTTTATATTCAAAATATTTTAATGCAACCTGTCTTGCTTTGTATATATCATTTTGTATGTCAACAGGTAATGATTTTACATAATTGACAACGATAGAATGCATTTTTTCATAAATTCTTGGAACACCACCAAAAATAGTAGGATTAACTTCATGTATATACTGAAATAAATCATTAAAATTAGGAACCATGAATGTTTCTCGTCCTGAAACTAGGGAATTTCCAAAACCAAAAATTCTTTCTCCCACATGACAAAAAGGTAAAAAAGATAAAATTTTATCTTCCGGAGTAAAATGAAAAATTTGTTGTATTGAATCCGAATTATATAATACATATCTATTGGACAACATCGCAGCTTTCGGATCACCAGTAGTACCCGAAGTATAAACAAAAATAATAATATCTTCTAAATCTAATTTCTTTATGTTATCAAGAATTGAATATTCATATTTATTTCTAGAGTCTTTTCCTAAGATTAAAAAATCTTTAATATTCCAAATTCGCTCTTTATCGTTACTTTCAATGTCAGGATCAATTACAATAATATCTTTTAACCTATACAAATTTTTTTTTACACTTAAAATTTTATTTAGTTGATCTTTTGTATCTACTATGACAAAACTACTTTCTGAATGATTAATCATAAATTGGCACTGCACATCCGAAGAGGTTGGATATAATCCTACAGATATCCCATTAGAAAAAATGATACCTAAATCACATAATGGCCATTCTTTTCTGTTAGATGACAAAATAGATACTACGTTTTTGCTTTCTAATCCTCTCTCTCTTAAAGCAGAAGCAAAATTTAAAACATATTCATAACTTTCCTTCCAACTTATTGGTACCCAATTTGAGTTAATTCTTTCCCATAAATAAGGTTTATTTTCTAGTTGTGTTACGCGATCCAAATAAAGTTCTAAAATATTTTTAAATTCTGTCGCTGGTTTCATAACTATTCCTTTATTTTTTGTTTTAAAAATAAATATTGTAATAAAAATCCTAAAACCGTTGAGGTAAATATTGAAACTGCCGCAGATATCCCCGGATTTCTTACAACTAATGGATTACCATCTAGATCAAACATATACTTTGATAAAAAGGGGAAATAACCAATATAAAAAATCCAAAAATGAATTATAATAGCTACTATTGATGAAATTGTAACAGCAATTTTATTTGGATTTTTAAGAAAAATTCCAAATAGAATTGGAATAAAATTAGATGCGAAATAACCAAATACACCAACTTGTGCAAAAATTGCAACACTCAATTTTGGATTGATAATTTGGTCATAAGCAAAGTACCAAGAAATAATTGCAATCATCAAAATAACAATTTTATTTATTAACAAAGTACTAATTTTTTCAGTAATTTTTAGATTCTTTTTTATTAAATCAACTGTTATGGTAGTAGACAATGATTGTATTAATCCCTCTAACGTAGAAATACCAGCAGAAACTACCCCAAAAACTAACAAGATAGAAATAAACACATTAAACTTTATAACTATATAAGTAGGTATTATCTCATCCATCTTAAGTGGTATGTTATTTATTTTTAATTCTGGAAAAGAGATTCTTGCATAAAAACCTGTAAAAACTACCAGAAAAAATAAAAATTGCACAATGGAACCATAAAGTAAATATTTGTTTGTGTCTTTATCTGATTTCAACAAAAGCGACTTGGTTAGAATATGTGGCTGACAAATAATAGCCAACCCAACAATAATTTGACAAATACCTATTTCAAAAAAATCTCTGAATAACGGACTGTTAGGATTTGTTAAAGATAACAAATTTGAATCTATTGCAGACAATTTTTCACTAAAATTTCCTTCTAAGAAAAACTCAATTCCGGAACTTAACATAATTACAGAAGTGATTATCATTACAAAGGCTTGTATTGAATTTGTGTAAACCATAGAATTAGCACCACCAAACATCATATAGCCAAAAATAAAAACCACTGAAAAAGTTAAAACATAAATCACATCTACATTCAAAAGCTTAGAAAAAACTTGGGATATTCCCACTAGAATTAAAACTATAAAAGTAATCAACAAAAGAGATAAAAAAGCAAAATAAATTTCTAAAAATTTAGAGTTATATTTTATTCCCACCCACTGGGCCATAGTGCCAGCCTTTACAGTAGAACCAAATTTACGAAAAGCTTTTGATAATAAAATAAACGATACAATAGCTGAAAATGGATAAACTAACCCATATGATACAAAAGCACTCAGTCCATATAAAGCTACAAAACCGGGGTTTATTATAAAAGTTGCAGCACTTGTAGTTGCAGCTGCAAAAGATAATGCAACACTTAAAGGTGAAAATTTTAAATTACCTAATGCATAATCTTCAATACTTTTTGTCTTTAACGCACCCCTAATTACAAAAAATAATATAACTATAATATATATAAAAACAAATAGCCAACCAAAAAAAACCTGTTGTTCTGTTGCTACTTGCATTGTTAAACTCCTTTTTTCATTTATATTTAAATTTAACCTCTAGAACCAAGTCTTAAACCACCATGTATAAAATATACTTCTCCGCTAATAGCTTCATTTCTATAAATTTCTAACATTAAAGATGCCACTTCTTCGGGGTATATCATTCTTCCAATAGGTACTTGTTCTTTTATTGCTTCTAAAGCTTTTTGATTCATTCCCTCTGTCATTGAAGTTTGAGTATAACCTGGTGCAACCGCATTTACTCTAATTTTTCCAGATAAATTTCTTCTCATTAATTCAGCTGTTAAAACTTTTGGAAATATTGACATAGCAGCTTTACTGGATGAATAATTAATTTGGCCAGCAGTACCCAATGAACCAGTAGAAGAAATAAGGATAATACATCCTTTTGAATCAGTAATAATCATTTGCTCTAAACAATCACGAACTGTTAGAAATACACCCGTCAAATTAACATCAATTACCTTTTTCCACGTTTCTAAAGGCATTTTAATCACTTTTTTTGGATCCTCTTTTGAGGGAGAAACCATCATCATATCAGCGATAACACCAGCACAAGGTGCAACTAAATTAATACCTCCAAAATATTTAATAGCCGTTTTTGCTAAAGATTCTGTATCTGTTTCAGATCTCACATCTACCTTTAGGGTTATACAATTTGTACTTCCCAACTCAGTTTTAATTTTAAAAAGGTTTTCTTCATTTATATCACCAATAACTACAAAACCACCTTCCTTAACCCACAATCGTGCTAAAGATGCACCAATCCCACTAGCACCACCTGTTATTACAGCAACTTTATTTTTAACCTCTAACATAATTAACCTCAGAATATTATATATTATCACGATTCAAAATAGTAAAAAAGCTTCCAACTTTTACAGTTGGAAGTAAAGAATATTGTATTTTTACTCCTCTTAAAAGAGAACAATCCAGGAGAGAGAATTTAAAGCTGCTTAATGTATTCATATACTTCTTGATTAAATTTATCTGGGCAATCCATTTGTACTGTATGACCACACTTTTTTAATTCCACTCTTTTTGAACCTTTAATATTTTTTTCTCCATAGATCATAACGTCACGCGTATTGCCAGGATGCAAAAAAGGATTTGGTATTAATTTATCTTCATCACCGTAAATAATCAACGTAGGAATTTTTATTTTGTCTAAGTTATTTCTTACAAAATCATTTTCTGACAATCCCCAGATTGATTTTATATTAGCATATCCATACTTATCAAAATCTTTATTTTTAGAGAATCTAACCCTATATTCAACCAACCATTCTAATTCATCCCTCCAATTAGAAAAATTATCATAGCGAATAGCTCTCCAAACATTTTCCTCTGTTGTTCTTCTAAAAATCGATGCATCTACAAAACTATTTTTAAACCATTCTTTTTCTCTTTTTGAAAACTCTTCAAAACCAGCTGGAGCTACCAATACTAATGCTTTGGGAAGGTTTGGATATCTTATTGCAATTGATAATGAAGTCTGCCCACCCATAGAGTGTCCAAAAAGTATTGGGTTACCCAGGTTTAAACCTTGTATGAATTCCACTACAGAATCACCGAAAGCTTCCATTGTATATGAATATGTAGATGGTTTATCAGATTTGCCATAGCCAGGTAAATCTAAGGCTATCACTCTATAACCTTTATTTGCAAAAAAATCAACTTGATAATCCCAAAAACGAAGATAAGAACCTAAACCATGTATTAGTAATAATGTTTGACCATTTCCTTTTTCAATGTAAGCCAACCTAATGTTATCTTTAGTAGTAAAATATCGGACAGGATATTTATAAGGTATATCTGCAAATTCCAAAGCTGGCATATCTGAATATCTTTTTTTAAAAATGCTCTCTGCATTAATTTTTTTTATGCTCAAAAATTCAAAAAAAAGTAGATTTAGGAATATTATATAAAATATTATTTTAAACATAAAAACCTCCTTAAAAACCAATCCATTTAAATGTTAAGAAAATAGCATAGGGATCTCTATCAATATTATTAGGTCTAACTTTTTGACCAAATTCATTTACCTCGCTTTTATAGAAATCTCCTAAAAACATCTTGCCAAAATGCAACCCTACTGTCATTAGATATCTAATTTGATAAACAATTTCGAAATTATATTCAGTACCCATATACTTACTAGTATATTCTCTAAATAAATTGGTTTGTACAACTCCCGATTTATCTGTATATGCAAAAGTAGGTTTTCCATTATAAATTAATTGAACTAATTGAGCTAGATTTGGATCTGCATTTACTAAAGCTATTATTTCTGAATCTAAATCTTTATATAAAGAATTCGCCCTATAAGTCACTTCTTGAGGAGCATTTGCAGTAGCTCTTGCATAACCAAATTTAATATTAAGCTTATTGGGAATTATATCGTAATAAAAAGCTATTATAAAAGCTTTTGTACCATATCCTCGATTAGAAATATCTGTGATAGCTCCGGAAAAATGACTAATTGCCTCTCCAAAAGGAAATAATACTAATGCTTTATGAGAAACCCATGTCGTTCCCGGCAATCCATAGTAATTCATAGTAAAAGCACCAGTATATTTTTCATCTTTTGGATCATTATCTCCTTGTGTATATAAATATTCAAACGTAATTTTATCTCCTCCTGTCGTATCTGCTCTCTTTCCATATTGATACTGTAGTTCAAAATTAAAAGAAATTCCATCTACTTCTACAAACCAGTTTGTTGAAGGATTTACCGGACCTATTCCGAACGTTTTAATAGTTTGTCCAGAAATAGTTGGATATTGTATATTAGTATTTTCGTATCTTCCTTTGTTAATCATTATAAAACCATTAGCTGCCCAACGGCTAGTAAAAAAATTAATATTGTGATGGAAATTAAAGCCAAACCAATTCATAAACCCATTTGCATTTTCAACATTAAATTTTTGAGTTCCCGTAAAACCCATATGGAGAGAAGAGGAAGGACCACCTTCAGAAACTAAACTATACAAATCTTGATTTCCTTGAGACTGATCTAATAAATACCAATACGAAAATCCTATTCGAGTTCCGGGAAAGATTTCGAATGCTTGATCCAAAGTAGCAAATTGGACATCATCATACTTTTGACCTTCTTTGTTAAATACAACTACTGTATACGAAAGCTTTGTCAATCCGAAATATTTTGAATAAAAAGAAATTCCCGTAGCGTCAGTACCATAAAACATTACTTTATAACCAGAATTGAGTATATATGAAGCTGGTGTATCGAAGGGATCAAATACAGAGTCATAATAACCATGAATTCCTACATTTGTGCTTAATTTTGGAGTGATTTTCCAATGAACAAAAGCATTTTTTGTCTGTATGTTTACTTGATCTGCATTAAAAGCACCTCCACGATTCTCTCCTGCACGGTTCCTTGATACACCAAATAAGGTATCAATTTCGAATTGAGCTCTAAATGAAACAAAACCATTAAAAAAATTTGGTGTATAAGTAAAAATAGGAATCCAACGTAATTCTGCATATGTATTTTTTACAGCCTCAGAACCACTTTTATCTTCTTTTTCTTTACTTGTAGATGAAATATGACCACTATTTGAGCCAATAGGACCAAGCAAAGTTCCAGGTACAGCTACTGGAGAATTTGGATAAATATTCGATAATGTTCCTCTCGTTAACCAATAATTAACTAAAGTAAATTCTTTTGGTTCTTTAAGATCACCAAAATCATAATCATCTACCCACTCCTTGTAATTTAAACCTCCTACTGGGACATCAGGCTTGGAACGAGAGTGTATAGAAATAACTGTTATAAAAAAACTTATCATTACTATATATTTAAAACGATATTGAAAATTTTCCATAATAAACCTCCTATGCATTAACAATACATTAAAAAATAGGGAAGAATAAATATAAATTTCTTCCCTATTTAAGAAATTTATTCTGTTAAATCATAAACCTGAACATTATTATAAGTTGGGTCAGCAGAAGGATTACATACATAAGCTGCAGAATTACA
>JACVJA010000005.1 GCA_015661035.1 Candidatus Calidifonticultor daggyaiensis
GAAAAATGTTTTTAAAGAATTTCTTGGATATTTTGTAGTTGCAATAATTGGTGCATTATTTGCGATATCTCTACGTATTTTTATTATTGAACCATATATCGTACCAACACCTTCAATGGCTCCAACTTTACTTGTTGGAGACCATGTTTTAGTTAATAAAGTTGCATATAAATTAAGTAAAATTTCCAGGGGTGATATTGTTGCTTTATATTCTCCTGTTGAAAATAAAGATCTAGTTAAAAGAGTTATTGGTTTACCAAAAGAAGAAGTATTTTTATCTGAAGACGGCAATATTTACATAAATGGTCAAAGACTATTTGAACCTTATTTACCTAAAAATTTAGAAGCATATTATAATAACGAACTTTTTAGGTTAAATGAGGACGAATATTTTTTAATGGGTGATAATAGAAATAATAGTTCAGATAGCAGAGTTTTTGGGCCTGTAAAATCAAATAAAATTTTTGGTAAGATATTATTTATATATGGTCCCATTTCTCGTATTGGCAGAGTTAAATAATTTTTTCCTTTTAATCTTAAATCAGATCTAAATAATTTAATCTATATATTTACAGAATACTATTTATACAATTAATAATTAATATTTTTTAATTACATAAATTGAACATTTTTAATATAAAAAAGCATTTAGAAGTAAAAAGACTATTAAATTTATGTATATATGAAGATTACTTATTTAGTTGTGGCTACAATCTTATTGCAGGAGTAGATGAGGTTGGTAGAGGTGCGCTTGCAGGTCCTATTGTAGCAGCTGCAGTGGTTTTAAATAGGAATAAATTTTTTATTGATGAGTTAAACGACTCTAAAAAATTAGACGAAAAAAAGAGAAAAAAAATCTTTAAATTAATTTTAAAAGCTTGTAAATGCTGGTCTGTTGCCAAAATTTCTGCAAGAGTTATAGATAAAATTACTTTGGGTACAGCAAATAAAATTGTTATGAAAAAAGCAATCACTAAGTTAAAAATAAAACCTGATATAATTATTACAGATGCATTTGATATAAATTTAAGAAAAACAAAAATTGAAGTAATACCAATAATTAATGGTGATGAAATTAGCATCAGCATAGCAGCAGCTTCTATTATAGCAAAAGTTTTTAGAGACAAAATTATGCTAAAATTAGATAGAATTTATCCTGCATATGATTTTAAAAATAATAAAGGCTACGGTACTTTAAAACATATAAATGCAATTAAAAAATTTGGACCTTGCGATTTACACAGGTTTTCATTTAAAAATGTATTACATTAAATTAAAAAATATAATTATTTTAAAATAATAAACTTATTTTAATTTTTTTTATAATATTTATTTAATAAATATTTATAATAATATTTATACTTAAATATTAAATTGTTTATTATAAAGTTGAGGATTTTTGATATCTAATAAATTTTTTGGAAAACTTGGTGAAAAAATAGCTAATAATTATTTAATTAAATCTGGGTATAATATAATAGAAAATAATTTTAAGTGTAACTTTGGTGAAATTGATATAATTGCATTAAAAAATAACTGCATTCATTTTATTGAAGTAAAATCTAGAAGAAATTTAAATTTTGGTGAACCAATAGAGGCAATAAATTATAAAAAATTAAAAAAAATAAAAAATATTGCATTTTATTATATTTTTAAAAATAAAAAATATTCAGATTTTATAATAGTCTTCAATGCTATAACTATCATAAAAACCAAAAAAAATTTAAATATTAAATTAATAGAAATTTAGGATATTTTATATTTACTATCCAGATTCAATCATTTGGCTTTTATTTAATATACTTTTTTACTTCAGTTTAAATTTTTTTATTTTTATCAAATTTTTAAATTTTTACTATTCGTTTTTAAAAACCAAATTAGAAAAAATTATAAAAATTTTATAAATCTCTTATTAAATTTCCATTTAAATTTTTTAATTATACTATTGCAAAAATATACATATATGCTTATAATATTACCATGTTTTTTAAAATTTCAAGTTTTGCATTAATAGGTATAGAAGCTATTGAAGTTTCTGTAGAAATGCACATCTCAAGTGGTATTCCAACCTTTACAATAGTAGGATTACCAGACAAAGCAATAAATGAATCTAGGTTGAGGGTAAAAGCAGCAATACTAAATAGCGGTTTTAAATTTCCCACAAAAAAAATAATAGTCAATTTATCTCCAGCAGAAATTAAAAAAGAAGGTGTTTTTTATGATTTGCCAATTGCAATTGCAATTTTAATTATTAGCTCTCAAATAACTAATTTTAGTCTAGAACTAATAAACAATGCATCTTTTGTAGGAGAGCTTTCACTTGATGGAAAGTTAAACCCAGTAAGAGGAATAATTTCTATGAGCGAAAAATGTCAGGAGTTAAATAAAAAGTTTTTTTTTATACCTTATGAAAATTCAAGCCAAGCTAGCAGTATAAAAGGCATTAAATTTATTTGTTCAAAAACATTATTAGAAATTACAAGAATTATATCAAATAAAAATTTGCTAAATAATACTCTGACTAATATAAAATCAATAAATATTGATAGTTTTAAAGATACACAGAAGCAAAATATACAAAATCTAAATATTGATTTTTCTGATGTCAAAGGGCAATTAAAAGCCAAAAGAGCAATTGAAATTGCTGTGGGTGGTATGCATAATATTATCATGGTAGGCCCACCGGGTGCTGGAAAGACAATGCTAGCACAAAGAATAATTACGATTATGCCTGAACTAGCAATTGATGAATCAATTGAGGTTACAAAAATTTATAGTTTATATAAAAAATATAATGATAATTTAATAACTGTAAGACCTTTTAGGAATCCTCACCATTCAATTTCAAGGTCATCTTTTTTAGGCGGAGGAATAATACCTAAACCAGGTGAAATAAGCCTTGCGCATAAAGGAGTTTTATTTTTAGATGAATTTTTTCAATTTCCTAAATCGCTAATAGAGGATTTAAGACAGCCTATTGAAGACAAGGAAATTATAATTTCAAGAAACAACCTTTTTTATAAATTCCCATGTAATTTTATGCTTGTTATTGCTACAAATCCTTGTTATTGTGGCTATTACCAAGATGAAAGTAAAAAATGCAAATGTACGGATAAAGAAATTGAAAATTATTGGAAGAACATTTCTGGTCCAATACTTGATAGAATTGACATGAGAATAAATATTCCAAGATTAGATAGTAAAGATTTTTTTAAAAATTTAAAAGTAGAAAGTTCTTTAGAAATTAGAAAAAGAATAAGATCATGCCATGAAATTCAAAAATCTAGATATAAAAACTATAAAAACTTTAAATTAAGTTTTAACTCTGAAGCCGATACAAAAATTATAAACACCTGGCTTGAGGATAATAAAAAATTAAAAGAGACAATACAAAAAATTTTTAAAAATTATAATTTAACAGGAAGAGCATTTTCAAGTATTCTAAAAGTTTCAAGAACAATTGCAGATATTGATCAATCAGAAAATATCAAATTAAATCATGTAATGGAAGCTTTAAATTTTAGAATTAGTTTTATAAATAAATAATCAAAATATTTTAATATTTTATGCAAACTATTCTAATTAAATTCTGTGTATTTAATTAATTTAAAACTAATATAATTATATTGATAATAATTTGTAAAAATAAAAAAGTACATAAAATAAAAAATTCTTTAAAATGATAAAAATCGACAAGCTAAAAACTATCAATGAAAAAATTTTATTTATCATTTTTATTTTAAATATTAAGCCTGGAATTTTTTTAACCATTTATAGAAAATCAAACTTTAATATTAATAGAACAGTAGACTTCTTTTTATTTAATAAAAATCAAAATAAAATTAATAATAATCTGGAAAATGGTAATCTATATGAAAATATTTTAAAAGATACAAAAATTGTAACTAATATTAGTAGCAATAATATAAGTAAAGGAAGATTTGAATACAAAAAATACAGTTTTGAAGACATTTTAGAAATTATTGATAAAAATAATATAAAAATATTAAATATTTCAGATGATTTATACCCACAGCTTTTAAAGAAAATTGAAAATCCACCAATTTTATTATTTTATAAAGGAGACAAAATTTTAAAAGTAAAAAATTGCATTTCTATTGTGGGCACAAGAAAAAATACTATATATGGAAGAGATGCAGCTATTTACTTTTCAAAAGAGCTCTCAAAAATGGGCATTACTGTTGTAAGTGGAATGGCAAAAGGTATCGATTATTTTGTACATAATGCAGCATTACAAGAAAAAGGGGGAACATTAGGAGTTTTAGGGTGTGGTTTAGATATAATTTACCCTCCGGAAAATTCTAAACTTTATTTTGATATTTTAAATAATGGTTCATTATTATCTGAATTTCTACCCACAACAAAACCTTTAAAGCAAAATTTCCCAATAAGAAATAGAATAATAAGTGGGCTTTCAATGGGTTTAATTGTAATTGAAGCCGATAAAAAAAGCGGAGCTTTAATTACAGCTGAGTTTGCACTTAATCAAAATAGAGAAGTTTTTGCAGTTCCCGGAAGTATATTTACTAATGAAAGTTTAGGATGTCACGATTTAATAAAATCAGGAGCAAAATTAATTTGCAATATCGATGATGTACTATCTGAAATTAGTAATTATTTAATTAATGACTTTAATGATTTTTCTAATAACCAATATTTTTCTAATAACGAATATAAAATTACTAATGATAATAATTTAAAAAATAAATTTTTTTTTAAAAATAATAATAAAAATACTAATAAAATTAATACCAAATGTTGTCCTAAAGATGATTTAAAAATAAATAAAAATTTAAATAAATTCCTAAACAAAGAACAATTAATTATATATGAAGTAATTGGCTTTAAACCAAAAACTATAGAAGAAATAATTTTAGAAACTAAGTTTAATATAAGTAAAGTTTTACAAATATTATCAGAGCTTCAAATAAAAAATTTAATAATTGAAAAAAATTTAAATCAATTTGCAAGAATATGATACAATTAGATAAGTTCTATGTTCTTATAACAAGACTCTTTGTTATATTTCTGTCTTATATTACTAAAATTATTATATAAACATAAATAAAAAATTTCTATGGCATTATTAAGAAAAAAAATAGATAAACCTAAAAGCACATTAGGCAGTGCTCTTTTTAAGTTTGATGAAATTCTAAATAATTATTTAAAAGTTTTTTTTAATAAACTGATTATTAAAAAAAGATTAAATATTAAATGGGCTGAAAATTTATTACTAAAATCATTTAATACTTTCGATGATATTTTAGAAAATATTTCAACTGATAATTTTAAAACAGATTACAGGTCGGATAAGATAAGGTTTTTAGTAATTGACATAATAAATAAGGTTAAAGAACATTTAAACATTTTAAAAAGCAAAAATTTCATTATTGAACAATCAGATACAAAAAGTGCCGAATTTTTTAAAAATATATTAGAATTAAGAAAAATCATAAGTAAAAAGATGAAAGACATTGAGAGTGATTATTTCTAGTAAAATTAAACTAGATAAAAACTTTAATTAAAAATATTTTTATTTCTAAAATTAAGATAAATATGTATTTTTAAATATGTATTTTAGTTTAAAACAAATAATTCTGGTACTGAAAAGTTTAAAAAATCATAGCTAAAAATTTGCACTAAAAAATTTTGGAAACTCGTAGCATAAATAATAAAACTAAAAAATTAAAATTTATAAATGAACCTAATAGAAAGCTTAAAGTTTTATATAGACTATATTAAATATGAAAAAAATTTATCTTTAAATTCTTGCCAAGCATATAAAAATGATATTATTCAATTTCTAAATTTTATAGTTTCTAAAGAAAAAATAAATTATGCTAAAGATAAAAAAAATTCTTTCTTAGAATTATCAAACAATAAAGACTTTATAACTGAAGAAAACTTATCAAGCACAAAAATTTTTCAAAAGTTAAAAGCTAATGATTATATTAATTTAGAAAATTTTAGAAGTTTCTTAAAGTATATTAATAGTTTTAATTATTCTAATTCTACCATAATAAGAAAGATCTCATCTTTATGCAATTATTTTAAATTTTTAGAAATAAACAAAATATTATCATATCCTTTAAGCCAATATATTATTCCGCCTAAAAAAGTCAATTATCTTTATGTTTTTTTATCACAAAATGAAATTCAAAATTTAATAAATTCTATTGATACAACAAAAATTTTAGGAATTAGAGATAGGGCATTAATTGGTTTTTTATATTCTACTGGTGCTAGAGTTGGTGAAGTTGAGTTTTTAAAAGTTTCTGATTTAAAACTTGATAAAAAAGAGGCTATAGTATTTGGAAAGAGAAGAAAATATAGAAAAGTTTTTCTAAACACTGATACAATCTTTTGGTTAAAAAAATACTTGGAAGTTAGAAGTTCAATATTTGAAAAAATAAAAAATAAGCCTACTTTAAACAATAATTATTTATTTATAAGTAGGTTTGGTTTAAGATTATCGCAAAGATCAATTAGAAAACTAATTAAACATTACGCACAAATTGCAGGTCTAAACAAAATAATTAGTCCTCATAATATACGTCATACATTTGCAACACATTTGCTTCAAGAAGGTGCAGGTATAAGAGAAATTCAAATGTTGTTAGGCCATGAAAATATTTCAACTACACAAATTTATACGCATTTAAATATAAAAAAACTTAAAGAAGAGTATGAAAAATTCCATCCTAGAGCAAAATAGTATTTTAATAAATTAATTTAATCTTTAATATTTGCTCTAAAAAATATATTATGTTAAACTTTAACGTTGAAATTCACACACTACTTACTGTAATATGGTGCATTTTTTTTGCTAAAGTAGTGGAGGTAAAACCATAAAAAGAAGGAGAAAAAATGGAAAACATTGTAAGTATTAAACAGCTATTAGAAGTGGGTGTTCATTTTGGACACCAAACTAAAAGGTGGAACCCAAAAATGAAAAAATATATATATGCCGAAAAAAATGGCATATATATAATTGACTTACAACAGACACTGCAACTTTTAACCGAAGCTTATCAACATGTGAAAATTGTTGCTGCAAATAGTGGTATAATTTTATTTGTAGGTACAAAAAAGCAAATACAAGATGTAATAGAGAATTATGCTAAAGAGTGCGAAATGCCTTATGTCAGAAACAGATGGCTAGGAGGAACTCTTACAAATTTTAAAACTATTAGCCAAAGAATAAAAAGAATTGATGAAATAGAAGAAATGGAAAAAGCCAAACTATTTGAAAAACTTCCCAAGACTGAAGTTTTACAAATAAAAAAGGAGTATGAAAAATTATTATACAATATTGGAGGAATAAGACAGCTTAAAAGACTCCCAGATTTATTGTATGTAATAGACCCTCATAAAGAATCCATTGCAGTAGAAGAAGCAAGAAAACTTAATATTCCAATAGTTGGATTAGTTGATACTAACTGCGACCCTGATAAAGTTGATTATGTTATACCTGGTAACGATGACGCAATAAGGTCTTGTAGTTTAATTACCAGTATTATTTGCAATGCTGTAAAAGAGGGAAGATCATCATTACAGAATCCTGATGAAGAAGCTGTTGATAAAACTTTAGAGGAAGAAACCTATAATAAGGCAGTATCTTATGAAGGTGATTTAATAAAAAATCAAGAACCTGTCATTACTAATGAAGTTGAAATTGAAGAGATTGAAGATTATGAGTTCGATGATGACTAAAAATAATAAAAAAATTAAAACCGAATAAATAAATTTACGTAAATTATATTTTCAAAATTTAACATGTCCAATTTTATAATTTTTATTACTTTTAATAAAAATTTTCTATATTATTAGGAGGATAAATGGAAATTTCAGCTGAAATGGTTAAAAAGTTAAGAGAAAAAACTGGTGTTGGTATGATGGATTGTAAAAAAGCTTTACTTGAGTGCAAAGGTGATTTTGAAAAGGCCAGTCAGTATCTAAGAGAAAAAGGTTTAGACAAAGCAGCAAAAAAAGCTTCAAGACCTACAAAAGAAGGTATTATTGATAGTTATATACATTTAGGTTCAAAAATTGGTGTAATGGTTGAAATAAACTGTGAAACTGACTTTGTTGCTAGAAATGAAATGTTTAAAGAATTAGCGCATAATATTTTATTACAGATAGCAGCATCTTCTCCAATTTATATATCTAAAGAAGATATACCAAATGATGTTATTGAGAAAGAAAAAAATATTTATAAAATGCAGGCTTTAAATGAAGGAAAGCCTGAAAACGTAGTTGAAAAAATTGCTGAAGGCAGATTATCAAAATATTATCAAGAAGTATGCTTACTTGAACAATCTTATATTAAAGATAATAACATAACAATAAAAGATTTATTAAATGAATATATTGCTAAAATTGGTGAAAATATTGTTATTAAAAGATTCATAAGATGGGTTTTAGGTGAAACAAATTAAAAAGTCAAATTTTTAAAGTTAATTATAATTTAAAAAGGAGGATTAAAAATTCTTCCAAAGTATAAAAGAATATTATTAAAAATAAGTGGTGAGGCTCTATTGGGCAATTCCAGTTATGGAATTGACCCAAAAATTATGGAAAATATTGCAAATCAGATAAAAGAAGTTTGGTCAATGGGTGTACAAATTGCTGTAGTTATTGGGGGTGGAAATTTTTGGAGAGGAGCATCTGCAAGTGCAAATGGAATGGATAGAACAACAGCTGATCATATTGGAATGCTTGCAACTGTCATGAATGCAATTGGTCTTCAAGATGCTTTAGAAAAAATAGATGTTTTTACAAGAGTTCAAAGCTCAATAACAATGCAGCAAATAGCAGAACCTTTTATTAGAAGAAGGGCATTAAGGCATTTGGAAAAAAATAGGGTTGTAATTTTTGCCGGCGGGACAGGTAATCCATATTTTTCAACCGATACTGCAGCAGCATTAAGAGCATTAGAAATTAATGCTGAAGTTTTATTAAAAGCTACAAAAGTTGATGGTGTTTATGATAAAGACCCAAAAAAGTATTCAGATGCTATAAAATTTGACCAATTAACTTTTATTGAAGTACTGGAAAAAGATTTGAGAATACTTGATTCTACTGCAACTTCATTATGTATGGAAAATAACTTACCTATAGTGGTCTTTGATATTACAAAAGATGGTAATATAAAAAATGCTGTTTTGGGTAAAAAAATTGGAACTATAGTACAAAGGGGTGATAAAAATTAAAGATAAACTTTTATTAGATTGTGAACAAAGAATGAAGGGTGCTGTAGAAAATACACAGCATGAATTTAACACAATTAGAACTGGAAGAGCATCTGCAGCGTTATTAGATCGTATTTTTATTGACTATTATGGTGTGAAAACTCAATTAAAACATATTGCAAACATAACCATTCCAGAGCCAAGAACTATTTTAATTAGCCCTTATGAAGCAAAATTTATTAAAGAAATTGAAAAACAAATCCTGGCTTCAGATTTAAGCATTAATCCTAGTAATGATGGAAAAGTCATTAGACTTCATATACCCCAGTTAAATGAAGAAAGAAGATATGAATTAGTAAAACTTGTAAAAAAGCTTGCTGAAGATGGCAGAATAGCAGTTAGAAATATTAGAAGAGACATAAATGAAGAATTAAAAAAATTAGAATCAAGCAAAGAAATAACAAAAGATGATTTAGAATCATATTTTAAAAAAACACAAGATTTAACAGATAAATATATTGAAAAAATAAATGAATTGTTATCTTTAAAAGAAAAAGAAATAATGGAAGTATAAAAATTAAAAACTTTAAAATTGATTTTTTAAATATTCCTAAAATCTTTGTAGAATGGTTTTCAAATCTTTGTGGAAGTGTAGATTGATAAAATTAGCAAATTTTTATAAAAAAATAACCCCATTAATTTCTTCAATAACAGCACCAAGTATTAACGTAATTAAAAAGGGAAACGTTCCTTTACATGTCGCAATAATTATGGATGGAAATGGTAGATGGGCTCAAATAAGAAATTTACCAAGGATGTTTGGCCATAAAAGAGGTGCTGAAATATTACATGAAATTGTTATTGCATGTAAGGATATAGGCATTAAATATTTAACTGCATTTTCTTTTTCAACAGAAAATTGGCTTAGACCAAAAGAAGAAGTTGATGGGCTTATGTCTTTATTTGTTGAAGTTTTAAAAAAAGAATTACCAGGTTTAATTGAAAATAATGTAAAATTAAATCTAATAGGCGATAAAAAAACAATTCCCAATTCTATTTTAGAGGTATTTTGTGATGCAGAAGAAAAAACTAAAAACAATAGTCTTTTAATTTTAAATTTAGCCTTTAATTATGGTTCAAGATTTGAAATATTCCAAGCAGCAAAAAAAATGTGCCAAAAGTACTACAATAAATTTTTGTCAAATGAAGAAATTGAGGATATTTCAGATTTTAATGTCTTTAGTCAATTTTTATATACTAAAGATATACCTGATCCGGATTTATTAATTAGAACAAGCGGTGAATTTAGAATCAGCAACTTCTTATTATGGCAAATAGCTTACACTGAACTTTATTTTACTGATATCTTATGGCCTGATTTTACTCGAAAGCATTTTTACAAAGCTATTTATTCTTATCAAAAAAGAGAAAGAAGATTTGGAAGGATTTGATATTTAAATGTTATTTGTACAATACTTACTTGCTATAGTTGGGTTTTCTTTAATAATATTAGTTCATGAGTTTGGACATTTTATTTTTGCCAAATTAAGTAGAGTGCATGTATTAGAATTTTTTATTGGTTTCGGTCCAAAATTATTAAAATTTAAATCAAAAAAAAGTGAAACTTTATACGGAATAAGTGCAATACCTCTTGGAGGTTATAATAAAATTTTAGGTTTTGACAGGACTGAAGCAGTTCCTGAAGCCCTAAAAGATAAGGTTTTTTATAATAAGCCCTTCTATAAAAAATTTATAATAATTAGCGGTGGTGGGATTTTTAATATCTTTTTTGGCTATGTATTAATTGTTTTATTTCTTTCAATGGGCGTATTTATTCCCACAACAACAATAGACTATATTGAGCCACTATCACCAGCTGAACAATACGGGTTTCAAATTAAAGATAAAATTTTAGAAATAAATAATATAAAGATTCAGAATTGGGAAGATTTTTCACTATTAATAAAAAACTATCCAAATAAAGAAGTTACTTTTAAACTTGAAAGAGATAATAAAATTACAACATTAAATGCTAAGATTGGAGAAAAAGAAGAAAAAGGATACTTAGGTGTTGCTCCTTTATTAGTAAAAGAAAAGCTTGGTTTTTTTCAAATAATTAAAGAAAGTTTTAAAATGCTATGGGATCTATCAATAACTTATATTAAACTTTTTTGGAAACTAATAAGCGGTCAAATTCCTTTTGCATATGCAAGGCCAACTTCACCAATAGGTGTAATTAGTATTTTCCAACAGTCTGCAGCAATGGGATTTCAAAATTTCATTCTCTTTGTAGCAGTGGTTTCTATACTTTTAGCTTTTGGAAACTTTTTACCAATTTTGCCAGTTGATGGCGGTCATTTATTGATAATTTTTATTGAATCATTACGTAAGAAACCTATTTCAAAAAAATCTTTAGAAATTTTTAATACATTTGGAATGATAATAATTATATCTTTATTAATTATTGGACTAGTTTTTGATATTATTAGCCCATTTAATATTCAAAAAATGTAAAATAAAAATTAAAATGTAATTTACTTTTTAAAGAAGAGGACAAAAAATGATAATTAAAAGAAAAAAAACCAAAGAAATTTATTTAGGTAACTTAAAAATTGGTGGTAATAATCAAATTGCTGTTCAATCAATGATAAAAAGTAAATTAGAAAACTTAGATGCAGTTAAAAGAGAAATAGATATTTTACAAAAATGCGGTTGCGAAGTTATTAGAATTGCAGTCTTTGATCAATCTGCGGTACAAAAATTGAAAATTTTATTTGAACAAAAAATTTTTTTAGTTCCTGTTGTTGCAGATATCCAGTTTGACTATAAACTTGCTCTAGATTCATTGGATGCCGGAGTGCAGTGTGTAAGGATAAATCCGGGTAATATCGGTAGTTTGAATATAATTGAAAAGGTAGTAAAGAAAGCTAAGCAAAAAAATGCTGCAATAAGAATTGGTGTAAATTCTGGTTCAATAAAAAAAGAAATACTTAAGAAAAACAATGGTAATATGGTAAATTCTATTGTTGAAAGTGTAATGGAAATTGTCGAATTATTTGAAAAGCTAAAATATTTTAATTTTAAGATTTCTGCAAAAGCATCATCTGTTTTAGATACAATTTATGCTAATGAAATCATATCTTCAAAAGTTGATTACCCAATTCATTTAGGGCTTACTGAAGCAGGGCCATTATTTAACGGTTTAATCAAATCCTCTGTTGGCTTAGGTATACTTTTATCAAAAGGAATTGGTGATACAATAAGAGTATCTTTAACAGATGAATCAAATAAAGAAGTCAGAGCTGCATTTTTAATACTATCAAGTTTAGGATTAAGAAAAACTGGAATAGATATAATCTCTTGTCCTACTTGCAGTAGAACAAAAGTTAATTTACAAGAAATTGTAAATTCAGTTGAAAATATTCTTAAAGAAAAAATGAAAGAAAGTATTAACAAACTTAATGAGACAAAAATTGCAGTTATGGGGTGTATTGTTAATGGCCCTGGAGAAGCAAAAGATGCAGATATTGGAATTGCTTATGGCATAAAAAAAGCAGCAATTTTTAAAAATGGAAAAGTTATAAAAAGAGTAGATACTGAGAATGTTCTAGCTGAATTTGAGTATGAAATTAATAATTTTTTATAAGTTTACTTAAATCTGGATATTAAATTTATAAAAACAAAAATAAATAAATATTTTTATATATTTTAATTAATTCTGTAATAACTAATTATAGTAATTAAATCTATAAATATCTTAAGAGAGGCTTAATTGGTAAAATTTACTGAATTTTTTATTAATACAACTAAAGAACACCCTTCTGATTCTGATATACCTAGCTATTCATTTTTACTAAGAGCTGGCTATATAAAAAAAATAGCATCAGGAATTTATACTTATTTACCAATAGGTTTAATTGTACTAAAAAAGATTGAAAATATTGTTAGGGAAGAAATGAATAAAACTGGAGCAGTTGAACTTTTAATGCCTGCAATACAGCCATCAGATTTATGGATTGAATCAGAAAGATGGTTTCAATACGGTCCAGAACTTTTTAGGTTTAAAGACAGAAATAATAGAGAATTTTGTTTGGGTCCAACACATGAAGAGCTTATAACTTCCATTATTAGACAATATATTAAATCTTATAAAGATATGCCAATTAATTTATACCAGATACAGGTAAAGTTTAGAGACGAAATAAGACCTAGATATGGTATTTTGAGAGCAAGAGAATTTATAATGAAAGATGCTTACAGTTTTACATCAAACGAAGAAGATTTAGATAAGATATACCTTAAAATGTTTGATTGTTATTCAAATGTTTTGAAAAAACTAAGCTTGAATTTTTTTGCAGTTGAAGCTGACACCGGATTAATAGGTGGAAATTATTCACATGAGTTTATAGTTATAGCAAAAAATGGTGAAGATAAAATAGTTTACTGCCCTAATTGCAACTATGCTGCAAATTACCAAATGGCTGAATATAAGCCAGGTATAATTACCATAACTGACCAAAAATCAATTAAAAATATAGAAGAAATTTTTACCCCAGGTATTACAACCATAAAATCTTTAACAAAATTTTTAAAAATAAAACCCTATAAAATAATTAAAACTATGATTTTAAAAAAAGAAGATGATTTATTTGCTGTATTAATACCTGGTGATAAAGATTTAAATTTAGCTAAAGTAGAAAAATTTTTAGGTTTCAAATTAGAACTTATTAATCAAATAGATAATTTTGAAGTCTGCAATGCTTTTAACATAAATATAGGTTTTTTAGGCCCAGTTGGATTAAATAAAAAAATAAAAATACTGGCAGATAATTCTTTATCTAATCAAATAAATTTAGTCACTGGAGCTAATAAAAAAGATTATCATTATATTAATGTAAATATCTATAGAGACTTTGCTGTTGACCACTGGGGGGATTTTTCTTTTCCTGTTGAAGGTGATTTATGCTCTAAGTGTAATAATTTATTAAAATTTGAAAAGGGAATAGAAATAGGGCACATTTTTAAATTGGGTACAAGATACAGTGAAAAAATGAATGCTCTATTTTTAGACAAAACGGGAAATTTAAAACCCATATTAATGGGCTGTTACGGTATTGGCATCAGCAGAATAATGTCTGCAGTAATTGAACAGTTATATGATGAAAATGGCATAATTTGGCCTTTATCAATAGCACCATTTCTTGTAAATATAATTGCTATAAATGTTGAAGATCCTAAAATTGAAAGTTCTGCAAATGAAATTTATTTAAAAATAAAAAAACTTAATATTTCAACAATATATGATAATAGAAATGTTAGAGCAGGTGTAAAATTTAAAGATTCTGATTTAATTGGCATACCTATAAAGCTAATTGTTGGTAAAAACTATATTGAAAACAATCTTGTTGAATTAGAATTAAGAAAAAATAAAACTAAAATTCAGTTAAAGTTAGAAGAAGCCATAAATTTCATTAAAGATTACCCAACAAAAAATGATTTTTAACTAAA
>JACVJA010000006.1 GCA_015661035.1 Candidatus Calidifonticultor daggyaiensis
TTTACGGAGATGATACTTTATTATTACATTTAATAAATGAAGATAGAAATACTCCATTACCTATTTATTCTTATGTTATATCTGATCCAACTTTAAGTGTTAAAATTATAAATTTTATTTTAAAATCTTTTGATGTTAATATTTTTACAGTTAAATTAATTTCAGCCATTTTTGGGTCCTTAAATGTTGTATTTCTATATCTTTTAACAAAATTATTTTACAATAATAGAACAGCAATAATTGCTTCATTAATTATAATCTTTATGTTTCAACATATTTTATTTAGTAGGAAAATTGAATTTTATATTTTTAACTTATTTTTCTTATGTTTGTCTATTTATTTCTTTTTTTTATTTTTTAAAAAATTAAATAACTTGTTTTTAGTTTTTTCAGGAATAAATTTAGCTTTAAATTTATATTTTTATAAAGCTGGAAGAATAGCGCCTTTGATTTTTTTACTTTTTATTTTAGTAATTTTATTTCTTATAAAAAATAAGATTAATTTTTTAAAAGTAAATTTGATATTTGGGTTTAGTTTTTTTATAGCATTTATACCTTTGTTATATTATATAATAAATAACATGGATACTTATTTGGGGAGGATAATTTATACAAATTTATTGCCTGAAATTATAAAAAATCCTGAGATTATATTTTCACAAATAAAACTTTATTTAGATTATTTTTTTGTTGGGTACCTTAATTCTGGCATGTTTGGACTTGCCAATGTACCTGCATTTGATTCTTTTTCTAGTTACTTTTTTTTATTCGGATTTTTGTATATTTTTATAAATAAATTAAATTACATAAATTTATTTATACTAATTTGGCTTTTTATAAGTTTATTGGTAGGTTTAATTTCTAAACCGATGGATAATTATGCTGTAAGAATAATTATGTTTTATCCAATTTATCCTATATTAACTGCAATTGGAATAGAAAATATTAGTAATTTTTTTTTAAAAAGGAAAGTTTTATATTTAAGATTATTAGGTTTGATTGTACTTATTGGTTCTGTTTTAGCTATAATTTACATAAATTTAAATAATTTTTTTTATAAATATCCTGAAGATCCAGCGACTAAATTGGCATATCGTTACGAATATATAAATATATTAAAATATCTTCAAAAGAATAAAAGGTCTAAAGTATTTTATACAAACTATTTTAATACTCAACATACTTTGGGACAGCTAGGTTTTATATTATCTTATGCTAAAATAAAAGGGGAAAAATTTGATGTAAGTTTAGGAGAATTAAATAAAATATATAACGAAGAAGGATTGGATGTTATTCTTTTAGGAGAAGGGATTTATAATAAAGCTATTGATTATTATAAAATTTATTTTAAAAATGCTGAAATATTTATTGATTGGAATTATGATTATTTTTTATATGGTGAAAAAAGAGTAAATAAATATGATTTTGGATGGAAAAGAGCGGATGAAATTATCAAATTTTTGCAAGAAAAATTTTATGCCGATAGATTCAAAACTACAGTTCCTTATATTAATTTTATTGCTTGCAAAATACCATATAATGATATTAAAGAATTATTTAGTATTAATTTAAAATTAATTACTAAAGATAATGTAAAGAATAGTAAAATTTATCAAAATGAGTTTTATATTACCGAGGATACAAAAATTTACATTAATTCTTTAATAGAAGTTCCAGAATATGATATTTATGAGATAAAAATACATAATATAAAAGATGCTGAAATTTTTATTGATGGTGTTTTGGTTAAACAGCCTGTAAAATTATATAAAGGGTTACATAAATTGAATATTAGAATGAATGCAATAAAAGATAGATTAATATATATTATGTGGAAGAAAGGTAATAAAGATTTTGAAAAAATACCTATAAAATATTTTGTTAATTCAAATAAAATTAATGGATTATTAGCTTTTTATAAGAACGAATTTAATAAAATAATTTATATTTCATTAGAACCTATTTTACAATTTAATAATTTTTATACCATTACGAGGTATAACTTAAATTATGTAGCAAAAGGCATTAATATAATTTGGAAAGGATACATAGAAATATCTGAAGATGGTTTTTATGAATTTAAATTTGATACTGATTTTTGTGCCGACATAATTATCAATAATAAAATAGTGATGTTAAAAGCAGATAGAAAGAATGATAAACAAGTAAATAAAATTTACTTGTCTAAAGGTTTGCATAAGATAGAAATAAATTCCTTTTTAGTTGATAATGAAATACCTGTAAGATTAATGTTTAAGAAAGATACTTGGAATTTATTTGGCCCAGTTCAAAGTATAAATTTAAAACCCAAATTATAGAAATAAAAAAATGCTTAAAATTGATGGGGAAAGAATAGGTGGTAAAAGCAAAGAAAAATTAATACTAATAGGATTGAAAATACTTAAGGGTTTATTACAGTAACTATTTAGTGAGTAATTATTTTTAGAAATTACAAAATTAAAAAAAGAATATTTTTTACAGTAAAAACTTATCATAAAATGCGTTTTTACTGAAAAATAAAATATTTTTATCATTTTTATTTTATATAATGCATTATTTAAAATCATCCGTCTTTTAATAAAAAAGGTAATGGCAATAATTTTGTGTAAAAAAATCATTTTAAAACTCTTTTAAAGGATGTTTCTTCCATTTTTCATTTAAAGAATTAAAATTTTCCTTGATTTCTTTTACTCTTTCGTGGTAATCTTTTTCTGTAAAATAAAGTTCTTTTACCTTAACTTTGGGTGTATTCCTCCTTTTCTTTAATCTTGGCATATTTTTATGCCTTTTTTATAACTAAAAGAATACACCTTTTTTTCTTTTTAATTCAAATTTACACAATTTATTTTACATTACCCGTAAATTAAAATTGTTGAATTAAAATTATATTTTGGTATAATTATTAACATTAAAAAATTCAGGAGGTAATTTTATGGTAGGAGTAATATTAGGAATTCTTTTACTTTTGCTTTTGATAGGTCTTGTTGTTTTACAGGGAATGATTGAATGGGGGAATTTTGATCTGGATAAATTTTTTGGCAAAAAGGCAAAACCAGCAGAGATAAAATCTGAACAAAAAACAAAAGTAAAAACTATTAAAAAAACAAGTACAAAGAAAATAAAGAAAGGAAAGAAAAAATGATTTTAGATTATATTTTTGGATTATTTTCAAGTGATATGGCTATTGATTTGGGGACTGCAACAACCCTTGTCTATATAAAAAATAAAGGAATAGTTCTGAAAGAACCATCCATTGTTGCTTTATTTAGGGGAAAAGAAGTAATAGCAGTTGGGGAAGAAGCAAAAGAAATGGTTGGTAAAACCCCTGGAGATATAAGAGCAATAAGACCTATGAAAGATGGTGTTATTGCAGATTTTAATGTTACAGAAAAAATGTTAAGATATTTTATAGTAAAAGTTCATAATCGTCATTCCCTTGTAAATCCTAGGGTGGCAATTTCTGTTCCCAAAGGAGTAACACCAGTTGAAAGAAGAGCAGTAAGAGAATCTGCTTTACAGGCAGGTGCAAGAGAAGTTTATTTGATTGATGAGCCACTTGCTGCGGCAATAGGTGCTGGGTTACCAATAGAAGAACCAGTTGGTCATATGGTTGTTGACGTTGGTGGTGGGACAACTGAAGTTGCTGTTATTTCAATGGGCGGTCTTGTAGTTTTTAATTCCATAAGAACAGCTGGCGATAAATTTGATGAAGCGATTGCTTCTTATATAAAAAAAGCATATAACTTAAATATTGGCGAAAGAACAGCTGAAAGAGTAAAAATTAATATTGGATGCGCGCAAAAACTTGATGAAACACTAACAATGGATGTAAAAGGATCTGATCAGACAACAGGTTTGCCAAGGACAGTTAAAGTAACTTCCGATGAAATGGCAATTGCATTAGAGGAACCTTTAACAAAGATTGTTGATGGAATAAAACAGACACTTGAGCAAACAAAAGCAGAACTCGCAGCAGATATCATAGATAAAGGCATAGTATTAACAGGCGGTGGTTCATTATTAAAAGCATTTGACAGAAAAATAATGGAAGAAACCGGAGTTCCTGTTCATATTGCAGAATCGCCTCAGGAATGTGTTGTAAAAGGTGCCGGAAAAATGTTAGAAGAACAACTTGATATTTTACGCAGATTATCTTTTGAAGGAGAAGAAAGCAGTATTTCTTAATTTTTAAAATGCCCCATAAAAAGAAAATAAATTTTTTATTTGTTTTTTTGTTTGCCATTATATTCATTTTAGGTTTAATTAATTTAAAAAAAATAACTAATTTTTTTTCAGTTATCCATAAAAAAACAACAGCATATATATTTTATATTACTGATACTTTTGCTTCATTTAAATACGTTTACCTAACTAAAAAAAGTATAAATGATTTAAACAGAAGGGTTTTGTTTCTGGAAACAGAAAATAAATTATTAAAAACAGAGAACGAAAAATTACAACAACTTCTAAAAATTAAGGAAGAAATAAAAATAAAAAAAATAAAATGTTACGCCAGAGTTATTGGTGCAAATAACGATGGATTTGTTTATTATTATTTAATTGATAAGGGCAGGAAAGATGGCATAGAAGAAGGGGACGGCGTAATTGCTGATGGTTTTGTTTTAGGAAGAATAGTAAATGTTTATGATGGTACAGCCAAAATACAATTATTAACCGATGTGAAAAGCAGTATTAGTATTAAAAATGAGAGAAGTAAAGTTACAGGGATTTTATCAGGGAATGGATATAACGAATGCATAATTAATTATGTTCCAAAAGAAGAGGATATTAAAGAAGGTGATATCATAGTAACATCAAATTTAAGTAAATCCTTTCCAGAAGGGATAAAAGTTGGTATAATAAAAGAAGTAGATAAGAAAGCAGAAGGTTTGTCTATGAATATAAAAGTAAAACCTTTTGTAAACATCTTTTCAGTTGATTTAGTTGCCATAATAAGTAAATAAAACCTGAAAAAATGCATTTAATAATAAAATGCGTATTTTCAGTATAATTATAATAAATAAAGGGTGTGATGCTTTATTAAAAGATTTATATTATTTTTATTATTGTTTATTTTGACTTTTTTTTTGCATTTATTAACTTACAGATTAAATAGAATATTTTTATATATTGATTTTCCGTTTATTTTTTGTTTTTTATTACTTGTAAATAAAAATAAAATATTATCTTATATTTTTTGCTTTTTAATTTATTTTTTTTATGACTTATTTTTAATGCCTGTTTTTGGAATAACTCTGGTTTCTTCGGTTTTAGCGCTTATTGTTGCAGAATGGCTATCTTATAACTTATATATAAAGAGTTTTATAACCAAGATAGTTGTTTTCATTTCGTCGTATATTTTGAAATTTTTTTTATATTTTATATTAATAGTTATATTTTACTGGGATAAAAAAATATATTTTTTAAAGTTTGAATTTGTTTTTATAAAAATTTTAACTACAACACTTTTATTGGCGTTGTTTTTTAAAGTGATTGAGCTTAAAAGCAGAATAATAAAATGAAAAAATATAATATTTTTGAAAATATAAAAGATATTCATCGCAGGTTTTTACGGGTTAAATTTTTGGCATGGATAACCTCAATTATTTTTATAATATTATTGGCAAGACTTTTTTATCTTCAAATCATCATGGGTAATATTTATAATAAAATGGCAGAAGCGAATTGCATAAGTATTGTTAAAAAAACAGCTCCACGTGGCTATATATATGATAGAAATTATAAAGAACTGGTAATTAACATACCATCATTTAAAGTTGCTTTGATTCCTTTTCATTTTTTAAAAAATGAAAATATTGAAAAAGCAATTGTGGAATTGGCAAATATACTTGATATTTTGCCGGAAGAAATAAAAGAAAAAATACAACAGGAAAGACAATATGTGTTGGAACCGATTACAATAAAGCGAAATTTATCAGAAAAAGAATTATCATTATTAGAGGAAAAAAAGTTTTATATTAAAGGTATTTCAATTGAGCAGGAACCTAAAAGGAAATATCCTTTTAAAAATACAGCGGCTCATTTGTTAGGTTATATTTCAGAAATAACAAAAGAACAATTAATAGATTCAAGATATAAAAAATATAAAGCAGGTGATATTATAGGACAAAGTGGTGTTGAAAAATATTATGATGAAATTTTAAGGGGAGAAGACGGCGCTGTATATATACTTACAGATGCAAAGGGGAGTCAGATAAAAAATTTAAATGAAATAAATTTCAAACAAGGTAAAAATATAGTATTAACAATTGATATTAAATTGCAAAAATTTGCAGAACAACTTATGGAAAAATATAAATATAAAGGTGTTATTCTGGCAGAAGAACCATCAACAGGTGAAATTTTATGTATGGTCTCCAAGCCTGATTATGATTTAACTTTTTTTAGCGGAAATATTGATATAAAATACTGGAAGAAATTGTTAAGGGATAAGGATAATCCTTTGACAAACAAGGTGGTTCAGGGAATTTATTCTCCAGGTTCAATTTTTAAAATTGTTGTTGGTATTGGTGGATTAAATGAAAAAATAATTGATTTGAATACGAGTTATTTATGTGAAGGAATATATTGGATAAAAACATGGCCATATAAGTGTTGGCGAAGAAATGGGCATGGATATGTGAATTTTTTCAGAGCAATAGCAGAATCCTGTGATATTTATTTTTATAAACTTGGTTTAAAAATGAAGGTTGAATTACTTCATAAATATGCATTGATGTTTGGACTTTCTGAAAAGACCAATATTGACTTACCTGGTGAAAAATCAGGAATTGTTCCTTCCAGAGAATGGAAAATAAGAATGTCCCGTTTGCCATGGTTCCCTGGAAATACTGTTATGATGTCAATAGGGCAGGGTTATTTATCTGCAACGCCATTACAGATATTAAATTTAATAAATGTAATTGCAAATAATGGTTATGTTATGCAGCCACATGTGCTAAAAGCAATTACTTCAAATAACAGAAAAATATATAATTTATTTGAAAATATAAAACTCTTTGAGTTAAATATTGATAAAAATACTATTGATTTAATGAAAACTGCAATGAAAAAAGTTGTTAATAGTGGAGCAGGAACAGGAAAGAAAGCATACATAACGGACATAACTGTTGCCGGAAAAACCGCAACAGTTGAAAATCCGCATGGCGAAACCCATGCAATGTTTGCTGGTTTTGCTCCTTATGATAAACCGAAAATATCAGTTTTAGTGCTTATAGAACATGGTGGAGGTGGTGGTGATATAGCAGCACCACTTGCAAAAGAAATTATAGAATTTTATTTAAAGGAAATTAAAAATGATAAAAGATAATATTAAAAAATATTTTTTTGAATTAAATATAACTTTATTAGTGTGTACCATGTTGTTAATCTTAATTGGTCTTGTTGCAATTTATAGTGCTACATTTTCAGGTATTAAATTTTATTTTATAAAACAATTAATATGGTATTTTTTAGGATTAATATTTATGTTTATTATATTTAATATAAATTACAATTTAATTATTCAGGCGGCAAATTATTTTTATATTTTATTTATTTTGATTTTGATTATTGTCTTGGTTTTAGGAAAGGAAATCATGGGTGCGCAAAGATGGTTAAAACTTGGTTGGTTCCAGATACAACCAAGCGAATTTATGAAAATAATTATTCCGATTACAATAATTAGATTTATTTTGATAAAACAAAATAAAGCTTTTACTACCGCTAATCTATTAAAAATTTTTTTCATTGTTTTTTTACCAATGCTTTTGATACTAAAACAGCCGGATTTGGGAACAGCAATATTATTACTTCCATTAGTTTTTATTATTTTATTTATCGGTAATATAAAAATAAAAAAATTGATAATAATACTGTTCATATTATTAAGCTTACTTCCTTTGAGTTATTTTATGCTAAAGGATTATCAAAAGCAGAGGCTGTATGTTTTTTTTAATCCTGAAATTGATAAACTTGGAGCAGGGTATAATGTTATACAATCACAAATTGCTGTTGGTTCCGGAAAGTTTTTAGGAAAGGGTTGGTTGCGGGGAACCCAAAGTCAGTTAAATTATATTCCAGTTAAATATACTGATTTTATATTTGCAGTCATTTCAGAAGAGTTTGGATTTTTAGGTAGTTTTATAATTTTACTTATTTATTTTATTTTAATTATGGAATGTTTTAAAATAGTCAATCTTTGTAAATTTGCCGGTGGTAAAATGTTAGGTGCTGCATTAACATCTATAATTTTGTTTCAGGTTTTTATTAATATCGGTATGACAATCGGTATTATGCCGGTTACTGGAATTACTCTGCCGCTTTTAAGTTATGGCGGTTCATCAACTCTTGTAATCTTAATTTCTCTGGGAATACTTCAAAATATATACAAAGAATATGTGAAGGTTGAAAAATAAAATGAAAAAGATATATATAAATTATGAAGATTTTGAGACAAATATAGCAATAACATCGGATAATAAACTTATTAATTTTTTTATGGAAAAAAATGTTTACGCAAAAGCCGGGAATATTTATAAAGGCAGGATCAATAAAATAATACCAAATATGAATTTTATATTTGTTGATATTGGTGATGAAAAACCAGGATTTTTATCAGAAAAAGAATATTTTAATTTCCCTGAAATGGATTTTGATATTATTGGAAGTGAAAATTTAGAAGATGATTTATTTATTTTACAAAGAGGACAATCAACATTTGAAAAGGGTGAAGAAATAATGGTGCAGGTAATTAAGGAAGCGCATCATACAAAAGGCGCAAGATTATCTACGAATATAATGATACCAGGTAATTATATTGTTTTTTGTCCTTTTATAAAAAATACCGGCATATCTAAAAGAATAGAAGACCAAAAAGAAAGACAGCGGTTAAAAAATATTATTAATGAGGCTATGCGTGAAATTAATGATGATTTTGGTATTATTATCAGAACAAATTCCCAGAACAAGGAAGGCAATGTGATAATTAAAGAGATAAAAGAATATTATGAAAAATGGAAGAAAATCGTGGAGAACTTTAATATAAAAAAGGCACCATCTTTGCTTTATAATGAATGTGATATAATAATTAAAATACTAAGGGAGCATCTGGATAATGAAGTAACTGAAATTATTGTTGATTCGGAAGAGATATTTAATAACATACAGGAATTTTTAAAAACAGTAATAGGGAAAAGGATGGTTTTGAAAAATTATGATGGTGTTAAACCAATTTTTGAATATTTTAAACTGGATGAGCAGATAAAATCTTTATACAGTAATGTTATTTCAATAAAAAAAGGTATTTATATAAAAATTGACCATACAGAAGCTTTAACTGTCATAGATATTAACAGTGGTAAATTTAAAGGTGATACTGATTTGGAAAAAAGTATTTTTTTAACAAATGAAATTGCAGCCAAGGAAATAGCAAGACAGATTATTTTAAGAAATATAGGTGGACTGATTGTTGTTGATTTTATTGATATGAAAAGTCAGCAAGATAAAGAAAAAATAAAAGAAATTATGGATAAAGAATTGGCAAAAAGCAGACATTTTTTTAAAACGACTCCTATAAGTGATTTTGGATTAATGGAAATTGTAAGGAAACGTGCAGAAAAAAGGATTGATGAAATTTATTTTAAAGAATGCGATAATTGTAAGGGAAGAGGAATTACTTTATCAAAAGAAAATATTTGTTTTAAATATCTTAAAGATATAAAATATAAATGTAAAAAAGAAATAACAGAGGAAGTAATGATTTTTTTACCAGCGGATATTAAAAAGGAAATAGAAAGCAAATACTGCGAACTTGTAAAAAGATATGAAAAATTATATAATAAAAAAATATTATTGAAAGTTGAATGATGGAGGTTTAAATGATTGTTGTAACCGGTGGAGCAGGTTTTATTGGAAGTGCTATAATATGGGCTTTAAATAAAAGAAATATTTATGATATTTTAGTTGTAGATTCTATGAAGAATTCAGATAAATGGAAAAATTTGGTAAATTTAAAATTTAATGATTATGATGAAAAAGAAAGTTTTTTAAAAAGAATAATTTTTGATGATCCTATACTTAAAAATTCTGTAAAATCCGTAATTCATATGGGCGCATGTAGTTCAACAACAGAAAAAAATTCTTCATATTTAATAGAAAATAACTATAAATACACTCAGGTTTTATGTAAATGGTGTTTAAAAAATGAAAAGAAATTTATTTATGCTTCTTCTGCGGCAACTTATGGAGATGGAATGTGTGGTTTTTCTGATAACATAGATAACATTGAAAAATTAAAACCTATGAATATGTATGGTTATTCAAAGCAATTATTTGACCTATGGGCAAAAAGAAACGGCTTTTTAGACAAAATAACCGGTTTGAAATATTTTAATGTTTTTGGACCAAATGAGTATCATAAAGGAGATATGAGAAGTATTATACATAAAGCATTTCAACAGATAAATACAACCGGAAAAATAAAATTATTTAAATCCTACAAAAAAGAATTTAAAGATGGAGAACAATTAAGGGACTTTATTTATATAAAAGATGCTGTTGAAATGACACTTTATATTTATGAAAAAAATTTGAAAGGTTTATTTAATATTGGAACAGGAAAAGCAAGAAGTTTTAATGATATTGCAAAAGCAATTTTTAAAATTTTAAATAAAAATGTAAAAATTGAATATATAGAAATGCCGGATGAAATAAAAGATAAATATCAGTATTTTACAGAAGCTGACATGAAAAAATTATTTTTTGAAGCAAAGTATGATAAAAAAACTTTATCTTTAGAGGAAGGGATAGAAGATTATATTAAAAATTACTTACTTCAAAAGGATATATATTTATAAAAAGATAATGTGAAAAGTTCTATGAAAAGAAAGAATGCAGAGTTTAAAATATATACTAAAAGTATAGAAAATATATACATTCCCCCCTCTTTAATAAAGAGGGGGTAGTGGATATTTTAAATTATAAATTAAAAGAAAGCGAGAAAAAGAGAATGGATGTATGTAAATCCCCCTAAATCCCCCTTTGATAAAGTGGGAACAAAGGCAACAGAAGTATACGAATAAAAGGATTATTAAATTAAATGGATGGCGTTAAAACTTTTCACAATACTATAAAAAATCATAAGGAGGTTAATTATGTCATCTTTTATTGAAAAAATTTATTCAAAAGCAAAATCAGATCCACAAAAAGTAGTTTTACCAGAAGGTGATGATGAAAGAACAGTTGAAGCGGCAGTTGAAGCGACAAAACAGGGTATAGCAAAAATAACATTAATAGGTAATATGGGTAAAATGGAAACTATTGCAAAAGAGAAAAAATTGGATTTATCCAATATAGAATTAATAGATGAAAATAATTTGCCTAATGTTCACGAATTTGCAGATGAACTTTATGAATTACGAAAGCACAAAGGTATAACAAAAGAAGAAGCATTGGAAAGAATAAAAGAACCACTTTATTATGCTGCAATGATGGTAAGACGTGGGTTGGTTGATTCTTTTGTCGCCGGTGATATTTATACAACTGCAGAGGTTTGCAGAGCAGCAATAAGAGTTGTGGGGATGAAAAGGGGATGTTCCACTCTTTCAAGTTTTTTTGTAATGATACTACCTGATAAATCATTTGGGAAAGATGGTATTTTATTTTATGCTGATGGTGGTGTAGTGGCTGACCCAGATGAGAATCAACTTGCTGATATTGCAGTTGCAACTGCGGAAAGTTATAAAATGTTAATGGAAGATGAACCTATAATTGCAATGCTTTCTTTTTCTACCAAAGGCAGTGCAACACATGCTAAAATAAATAAAGTAATCAATGCTACAAATATAGTTAAAAGAACACATCCTGAATTGATAATTGATGGAGAAATGCAGGCAGATGCAGCGCTGGTTCCAAAAGTTTGTGAAAAAAAAGCCCCAGGTTCCCCAGTTGCAGGAAGAGCCAATGTTCTTATTTTTCCTGATTTAGATTCGGGAAATATAACTTATAAAATAACAGAACGTTTAGCCAAAGCAGAAGCATATGGTCCAATTTTACAGGGAACAAAAAAACCTTGCAGTGACCTGTCCAGAGGCTGTAAAGCAAAGGATATATTAAATGTAATTGCGATAAATGTGGTAAGAATTCAACAGATGAAACAATAATTTATGCCAGATGTAATAACAATAGGAGAAATGCTTGCTGATTTTGTGCCTGAAAAAAAATATTATTTATTAAGATCTGGTGGCGCAATTTCAAATGTCGCTGTTAATCTTTCCCGTTTTAATATTAAAACAGGTATAATTTCAAAAGTAGGAAATGATTTTTTGGGAGATTATTTAATAAATTTTGTAAAAAAAAATAAAGTTGATGTATCCTTAGTAAGTAAAACAAATGAAAATAAAACCGGTCTTGTTTTTGTTTTTCTTGATAAAAATGGGGAAAGGGATTTTTCATTTTATGGGGCGCCTTCGGCTGATCAGTTTTTAGATAAAAAAGATATTTTGCCTGAATATATTAAATCATGTAAAATTTTGCATTTCGGCTCAATAGGAATGATTGGTTTTAAATCAAGACAAGCAACATTAAAAGCAATAAAAATTGCCAAAAAAACAGGAAAGATAATTTCTTATGACCCGAATGTAAGATTAAATTTATGCGAAGGTGACATAGAAAGGTTTAAGATAAATATAAAAAAATATTTTAAATATGCAGATATTATAAAATTAAGCAAAGAAGAATTGGAATTTTTATTTAATATGAAAATTACAGATTTAGCAGAAAAGAATATATTTGGCAAAAAACTTGTTTTTATAAGTTGTGGGAAAAATGGATGCTATGTAAAATATAAAAATGTATTTAGATATATTCCCGGTTATAAAGTAAAAGTAGTTGATACTACAGGTGCTGGAGATGCTTTCATGGCAGGAATTTTATATAAAATTCTAAAATTAAATATATTTAATAAAGATAATTATAGAAAAAATTTTTATAATAAAAAATTTACAACAGACGAACTTGTTGAAATAGCAAAATTTGCAAATAAAGCAGGAGCAAAAGCAGTTATGAAAAAAGGGGCAGTTTGATTTTTATATTTATAAAAATTCCCATAAAAACGCGTTAGAAATCGCGTTTTTACAGGAAAACAAACTGTTTTTATTATTTTTAATGCATTACTTTTTTTTAAATCTGTTCTTTTAAAACAAAAGTGTGGTTTTAAATATTTTATTCCTTTAATTAATAATATTTTTTTTGTATGTTTTTCTCCTGAAAATCGCAATCTTCTATCGCGATTTTCAAAAATTAAATACCTCTGTTTTTTAAAATTTGATAAAATCGCAACAATATGATATATTTATAATATGAAAAAATTTTTTATATTAATTTTTTACATAATTTTATTTTTAATAAAAATATTCGCAACACCGAATATTAATTCAATCACAGATAACAGTCCTGTTGGTAAATACGAAAAATTTGAAATAACTTTTGATTTAGGAAACGTATATACAAATCCTTATGACCCAAGCCAAATTGATGTTACAGTTAATTTTACTTCTCCTTCTGGTGTTACTTTTTCAGTGAAAGGATTTATCTATCAGGGATATGAAAGAAGCGGGGATATTAATTCGCAGGTTTTAACTCCGCAGGGCGGTCCAGTATGGAAAGCAAGATTTGCTCCAGGTGAAACAGGTATATGGTCTTATTCAATATATGCGGTAGATGGAACAGGTTTTGATACAACGCAGCCAAGGCAATTTACTGTCAATTCTTCGCTTAAAAAAGGATTTATCAGAATTTCACAAAATGACAAAAGATATTTGGTTTATGAAGATGGTTCACCTTATTTTGCAATAGGAAAAAATGTTTGCTGGTCAGGCAGTGGCAGGACATTTAATTATGATGCCTGGCTTTCTAATTTGGCAGCAAATGGTGGAAATTTTATAAGAGTATGGAATGCACCCTGGCACACAGAAATAGAATGGTCATGGAGTTATCCGTCAAATGTTTTAGGTAATTATTCAGGCAGGCAAAAAGAAGCATGGGAATTAGATTATATTTTACAATTATGTGAAAATTTGGGAATAAAAGTTATGCTGTGCCTTATAAACCATGGTAAATTTGATGTTGACACAAATCCTAACTGGAATACAAATCCTTATAATATATATTAA
>JACVJA010000007.1 GCA_015661035.1 Candidatus Calidifonticultor daggyaiensis
TAAAAGTATAGTTTTAAGAAGTTTGTCTTCTGTACTTTTATTAGGTTGGATATCTTTTAAATTATTAAATCCTTCAAAAATTTTTATATACTCTTTGTATTCTTCATTTACCACTAAACTATTGGATTTTTCCAATTCTTTGGTAATTTTGCCTATAGCGATATTTTTATCTATTCCATTTTCGAAATAGTTAATTAAATTTTTTATTAATTCATCTTTTTGTTTAGTTTTTTCTCTCATTTGCTTAATAGTTCTTTTAATTTTAAAATAGCTCTAAACTTAATTGCTCTAGTTACTGCTTCGCTTTTGTTAATAATTATACCGATAGATTTGTAATCTAATTCTTCAATAAATCTTAAGATTAAAACTTGTTTTTGAACTTCTGGCAGTAAATTTAAACATTTTAGTAATTTTTGATTTGTAATCTTTGATTTAAGAATTTTATCAAAGTTCAAGTTTTTAAATTCCTCTTTTGAGGATAAATTATCACTCACTAAATCATTAGCTAGATAATCATATTTATTATTAATAAATCCCATATGTTCATTATTATTAAGTTGTTCTTTTATTTCTTCTAGCGATTGGTTTCTATTATGTTTTTTTTCTTTTCTGAAATAATCTATTGTAAGGTTTCTAGCTATTTTATATATCCAAGGTTTAAAATTTTTTGAATTTATTTTTATTTTGGACAAATATTTATAAATATTGAAAAAGACATCAACTGTTATAGATTCTGCAGTCTGCTTATCATTAATGCTTAAAAGAATATATCTGTATATTTTTTTAAAAAAATATCTATATATATTTTCAAAATATAAATCATTTCCCTTTTTTTTAAAATTTCTTATATTTAAATCTAATTCTTTATTATCCATTTAGATGCAACTACATTTCTATTCTCAAAATTTACTTGTGAAGTTTTATATTTGTTATTTTTTAAAAAACTAAAAGAATTCTTTAAAAAAGAATTCTTTAAATAACACCAAAATGTATCCCAATTTAATATTAAGTGTATCAATATTAATATTATAATTATAATTCCTGACCAATTATGAATTAGTTTAAAATAACCTTTTATACCTAAATTTGCCAAATCTTGCATATTAAAAATGTTAAAGCCTCTATTTTGTCTAAAACCTCCATTGGTTACTAAACCAAAAAAAACGGCAACTCCTGTAAACATATTTATTAAAAATGATAAAATCATTGCAATATCAATACCAAGTTTTATTTTTAACTTTATTTTTTTCATAATAATTGTCAACTCCTTTTATTATTGTCCATTATTATCATTTATTTTTTCCTTTATTTGAATGTTGAATTATTTATTACTGCTATAATTAATAATTCATGTTTTTATAATTCATGTTTTTATATTTGTTTTGATTGGCATAATTATATTTATAGGAATAAGTTGCTTTATTTTGGCAATTAGTATTATTATTTTTAATTTTGTTCTGATAGCAATAATTTTCTTTATGTTCAAATTGATTTGATTGCTGTAAGCAATTATTATTTTTATGAATTTGGCAGTTTTTATTATTTTCATTATTAAAAAATGATTTATTATTCTTTAGTTGATTTTTTGCTTTCTGATAATTAAATCCGTCGTTATTATTATAATTATTATCATTTATTGGTTTTTTGCTATAAGCATAAATTGCCCCGGCGCCTGCTGTTAGCACAAATAAACCAATAATTGTTGCTAATATTATTTTTTTTAGCATATTTACCCCCTTTTATTTGTTATTATCATTTTTTTTCTTTTTTAATTTGTTTTTGCATTATTTATTTTTTTATAAGTTATAAACTATAAACGAATTTTTTTAAGAAAACGTTATGAAAAATAAGAAATTTTTTTAAAAATATTCTATAAATATGCTGAAAATTAATTAATTTTGTGAATACAAGAATAAAATTGTGAATATAAGAACATAATGAAGGGTTATTTAATAAAAGCTATTTTAAAATCTAAATAGAGAAAATTCTTGGCTGTAAAAGAATTATGAATTCAGCAAACCACAACACAAATTTATAATTTATAAAATATGCTGTAAAATCAACTATTCGGTGAAATTAATTTATTTATTCTTCTCCAGTCCAACAATAAAGACAAAGTTTTTCTTTTGGAAGTCCAATAGCATTAACCATATCATCAATAGTTTGATATTTTAATGATGTTACACCAAGTTCATTTTTTATAGCTTCAACCATTTTTTTATAATAGATTGTTTTATCATCTATAAAAAGATTTATATTGACTTTATCAGGACTAGCTATTCTTTTGATAATTCTTCTTGCTACAAGCTCTTTTTTTGTTCTAGTTGCTAAAAGATATGGGCAGGGAAACATAAGCGGGGGACAAGCAACTCTTACATGGATTTCTTTTGCTCCATTTTTCCATAATTTTTCAATAGCCTGGTTTTTTAACTGAGTTCCTCTAACAATTGAATCATCACATAAAACAATTCTTTTACCTTCAATTACACTTTTAATAGGTATTAATTTTAGTTTAGCCACTTTATTTCTAATTTCTTGAGATGGCGGGGTGTAACTTCGGCCATAACCATCTGTATATTTGACCAAGGGACGTCGATAAGGAATTTTGGAGTATATTGCATAGCCTAAAGCATGAGCTGTTCCGGAATCAGGGACGCCAGTTACAAGATCTGCTTGGATATTATCATTTTTAGCTAAATTAATCCCGCAATTTTCTCTTACTTGTTCTACGCTAATACCTTCATATGAACTAGCTGGATATCCAGTATAAATCCATAAAAAAGCACAAATTTTACCATTTTTGAAAATGTTTTTTTCCTTTTTAAAACCTTCTTTGGTTAGTTGAATAATATCTCCAGGTTTTAATTCTAAAATAGGCTTAAATCCTAAATTAGGAAACGCACAAGTTTCTGAAGTTATAGCTGTGCTGCATTCATTCTGGCCAATGACTAATGTAGTCTTTCCAGTAATATCTCTGGCAGCGTAAATACTATCTTTAGCCAGGACCAACATAGAAATAGAGCCTAAAATTTTGCTAAAAGCATATTCTATTCCATTAATAATGTTATTTTTTCTTGCTATTAATTTTCCAATGACCTCAGTAGCATTAATTTTACCACTGCTCATTTCTGAAAAGCTTCCACCTTGGTTCATAATTTCATGGGCTAACTCATTTTTATTGCGTAAAAGACCGGCTGTCGCTATAGCAAACCTTCCAAAAATACAAGTTATAATAATAGGCTGGGAATCAAAATCACTTATTACTCCGATACCCTTTTTGCCTTTAAGCTTTGGAAGTTCTTCAATAAATTTTGATTTAAATTGAGAAGTAGAAATATCATGAATACATCTAACAATTTGATTGTTATAAACAGCAAGCCCTGCTTTTTTAGTTCCTAAGTGTGATTGATAATCAGTCCCATAAAAAAGGGATTGTCTGCAGTCTTTTGATGAAATTACTCCAAAAAGCCCACTCATGATATGCAAATTTTAACATTTTTTTAATTTTTATCAATAAAAGAAAATTTTAGCAGTTAATTACTAATATTAAAAATTAAAAAAGTGATAATTAAATTCAAAGTTTTAAAATTAAATTATTTCTTATTATATAATTATTAGAAATAATTAAAATAAATATTGACATAATTATAATAAAAATAATACAATTTAATTAAAGATAATTATTATAAATTTACTTTATAAAAAAATATTTATTTTATTCTTATAAAATAATTAAAATTTTTTTACTTAGCTTCTTTTTGTTTATAAATTTATGAAAATTATATTATTTTAAGGTTGGACTAACCTCTAGAAAGGCTTTTAATTGAATATCACTCTTTTCAGCTCTATTTTAATTTTTTATGTGCTTCTAATGGGATTCCTCGGTTATTTAGGTTATAAGGGGACAAAAGACGCTGAAGACTTCTTGCTTGCAGGAAGAAAAATGAACCCATTTTTTATGTCGCTTTCATATGGTGCGACTTTTATTTCAACTGCTGCAATTGTTGGTTTTGGCGGAGTTGCAGCAATGTATGGAATGGGGATATTTTGGCTTCCTTTTATGAATATTATTTTTGGAATAATAATAGCTTTTATTCTTTTTGGCAAGAAGACAAGACAAATAGGTCTTAAATTAGGCGCTCAAACTTTTCCAGAGTTTTTAGGTAAAAGATATAACTCTGTATTCTTACAAAGACTTGGCGGCTTAATTATATTTTTATTTATGCCAATATATTCAGGAGTTGTAACTATTGGAGCGGCAAGATTTTTAGAAAAAACTCTTAATATAAATTACAACATTTCACTTTTAATACTTTCAATAATAATTGCCGCATATGTTATAGTAGGCGGTTTAAAAGGGGTTGTTTATACTGATTCAATTCAAGCTGGTATAATGTTTATAGGTATGATAATACTTATAATTTATACTTATAAATCTTTAGGGGGAATTGTTTCAGCTCATCAAATGCTTACAAATCTATCATCGCATGTGCCGCAAGAATTGGCACAAAAGGGTCATCAAGGTTGGACAACTATGCCTAAAATTGGCTCACCGATATGGTGGAATTTAGTTTCCACAATTATTGCTGGTGTAGGTATTGGAGTGCTTGCACAACCCCAGCTTGCCGTAAGATTTATGACAGTTAAAAGCAGTAAGGAGTTAAATAAGGCAGTACTTGTTGGAGGAATTTTTATTTTAGTTATGACACTTGGGCCTTATATCATTGGTGCGCTGTCAAATGTTTATTTTTTTAATAATCTTGGACAGATTGCATTTGAAGCTGCTGGTAAAAATATTGATTTAATAATACCAACATTTATCAATTTAGCTATGCCTAAATGGTTTGTATATATTTTTCTATTATCACTTTTAAGCGCAGCTATGTCTACTATTAGTTCGCAATTTCATGCTATGGGCACTGCATTTGCTAAGGATGTTTTTAGAAAGTATTCATATAATTATGAAATAAAAAACAGTAATAAAAAATTTAAACAAAATTACAGTATTAATAATGGCAATTTTCAATCACTAAAGATTAACAATGATAATAAAATTAAAACAAACCTTATATTTAAGAATAAGGACGATAGCAAGAATAAAGACGATAGTAATAGAATTGTTTGGTATTCTAAGCTTGGTATTATTATTGGAATAATTATTAGTATTTCGCTTAGTTATATTTTGCCCATAAGTATTATTGCAAGAGGAACAGCTTTATTTTTTGGAATTTGTGCTGCTTCATTTCTTCCAATTTATATATTTGCTTTATTTTGGAAAAGGTCAACAAAAGCTGGAGCAATTTCTGGTATGCTTTCTGGACTAATATTAAGTATACTTTGGATGGTTTTTATTCATAAAGCAGAGTCAGAACCTTTAAGAATTTGCAACCTAATTTTTAACAAAACATCATTGCTTGATTATCCTTGGAATGTAATAGACCCAATATTTGTTGCATTTCCTGTAGCTCTTATAATTACTTGGGTTGTCAGTCTTCTTACTAAAAAGCAGGATTTTGAATTTTTAGATAAAATATTTTAAATTTGAAATAAATTATATGTAAATTAAATATATTTTTTAATAAATTAATTTTTTAGCAACTAAAGGCAATAAAAAGGAGGATTTTGAAAAGCTATAGGAAAGAACTTTGGTTTAGTACCAATAAAAGGCGAGAATTTATAAATATAACCCCGCAAGTCCAGAAATGCTTAGCTGAAAGTGGTATAAAGGAGGGTTTGCTCTTATGTAATGCAATGCATATAACTGCAAGCGTTTTTATTAATGATGATGAACCGGGGTTACATAATGATTTTGAAAAGTGGCTTGAAAAACTTGCCCCAGAAAAACCTTATAATCTGTATATGCATAATGGCTATGAAGATAATGCTGATGCTCATTTAAAAAGAACAATTATGGGTAGAGAAGTTGTTGTTGCAATAACGGATGGCAGACTTGATTTAGGAACTTGGGAGCAGATTTTTTATGGAGAATTTGACGGAATGAGAAAAAAGAGAGTCTTGGTTAAAATAATTGGAGAATAATATTTAATTTAAAAGCAAGCTGGATTACCTTTTAAGCCGATTTTATCAGCAATTGTTTTCATGGCATTTATTGTGTGCTCTATTAAGATATCAATTTCAATATTCAGCATTTTTGAACCTTCTTCAATAATATCGCGATTAACACCAGCTGCAAAACTTTTTTGTTTCCACTTTTTTTTCACAGAGCTAACTTCTAAAGCCATTATGCTTTTACTTGGTCTCATTAAAGCAGTGGCAGCTATAAGTCCTGTAAGTTCATCGGTTGCATATAATATTTTTTCCATATATTCAATAGGCTCAACATCATTTACGACTTTATACCCATGGCTTTCTATAGCTCTTATATAATCCTCTGGAAAATTATAAGATGATAAAATTTCTCTAGCTTTAAGGCAGTGCTTGTCCGGATATTTTTCATAATCAATATCATGCAAAAGCCCAATTATGCCCCATTTTTCTATTTCATTTTCAGAATCCTTTTTAAAATGTAACTTAGCAAAATATCTCATCACTGCTTCCATAGTTAAAGCATGTTTTATTAAACTTTCACTGTTTACAAATTCTTTTAAAATTTTAAATGCATATTCTCTATCTGGTATAATTAGATTCATGGCATATCCTTTCAGTAAAATTATTTATTTTTAGGTTATTGTTGTCAGTTTATTATAATAACTAATGAGTTAAAATTGTAGTTTCTTTTATTTCTACAGTTAATTTTTAAATATTTAAACTTTTGTAAATAATCTTTTTAGAATTTTTATTTTTTTTAATATTTTTGATATCATTTTGTTATATTTATGAATAAATATGAAAATATTATTATGGTGTTAGTAAAGTTTGATGAATTAATTAAAGATGCAGAAAAAAATAACTATGCTGTTGGCTATTTTGAAGCACGGAATTTAGAGACATTTCTAGCAGTGTGCAATGCTGCTGAAAAAATGCGCTCACCAGTTATAATTGGGTTTAGCGGATTAGATTTTCCAAATTATGTTGCAATTAAGAAAGGTGTTAGAAAAATAAATATAGGAAAAGCTATAAAAGAAGCTTTTTTCTTGTCATTAAAAAGTTCTTGTAGGCAATTAAGTAAAAATTATAATCCTTATAATATTGTAGGTTCTGGATTAGAGAATGATATACTTGTTATAGCTCAAAATGCGGTTCAACAAGTTGTTGAAAAATACATGGTCTTATTTGGAAGTGTAAATAAGGCGTGAAAAACATAAAGTGGTATTACTTTAGATAATGAAATTCAAATGTTAAAGTTAGCTAAAGAAATGGGATTTGTAACTGCTACAATGCCTTATAATGTTGAAGATAGTATTAAAATTGTAAGAGAAGCAGAACCTCATATATTTTGTTTTCATGCTGGGACAACTAAAGGTGGTTTGGTTGGATTTGACACTCCATATACCATTCAGGATACAGCTAAAAGAACCCAGGAAGCTTTTAATGAGGTTTTAAAAATAAAATCTGATTTGATTTTACTCGCCCATGGTGCTTCGCTTGTAACTCCAAAAGATGGTCAATATTTATTGGATAATACAAGTACACACGGTCTTTGGACAGGCTCTGCTACAGAAAGAATTCCGATTGAAGAAGCTGTTTTTAAAACTGCTAGCCAGTTTGTTAATTTAAAGATGAAATAATTAAATTAGTCTTAGAAAAAAATTAAATTAAAAATATTTTAATTAAATGTACTGTTAACCCAACTTGTTAACAACTCTATATTCTATATATTTTTATATTTTTAAATTTTTATTTAAAATGGTTTTAATTTTTTAAAAAGATAAAGTTTTTTAGTTTTAAAAAGTAATTACTTTAAATTTTTAAAAGGCAGGGGTATTTTATGAAAAAGACAATTATTATTCTTGGTTGTCTTGATTCAAAGGGAGAAGAATATGGTTTTATTAAAAGACGTATTGAAAAAGAAGGACTTGATACTATTTTAGTTGATGTTGGAGTTCTACCTTTGCTTTGTAATGAGATCTTTACCGATAGGATTTCCTAAAGTTATGGTTTCTACAATGGCCGCAGGTAATGTAAAGGATTTAGTAGGAATTAAAGATATTGTTATGATTCCAGCAGTAGCTGATATTATGGGGTTAAATAAGATATCGCGTATTATTTTAAGTGAAGCTGCTGGCGCTATTGTTAGAATGGTTAAATACTAGTTTGGTATCATTACAACTATCAAAACAAATATCAATATATCTTTACCCTTTGCTTGGTTTAAAATGACAAATACCTGCTACAGCTTTTACATCCAGAACAAATACAATACCTGCACCAGGTTCGTTTAAATTGCCGGCTTTAATAATAGAATTAAGAATTTTGTTTGTTTTATCTTTATCTATAATAGTTAATATAATTTCTTTTTCAGGTTCAATTGGTATACCCATTATTGAACCTTTTTCGTGTATACCCGTACCTCTCCCATAGATAACTGTTCCGCCTTCTGCACCAGCATTTTTTGAAGCATTTAATATAAGTTCTGCGTTGCCTTTATCTACAATTGTTACAATTAAATCATGATGATTTAAGCAAATGTTTCGATTGTTTTGATTTTTATAAATTTGGTTATTATTCTTAATATTACTAATATTACTATTTTTTTTGCCCTCTTTTTGAACCATAAAACTTACCTCCTTTAATTTTATAAATAATACCTAATGTCAAAACTGAAATTATTGGAGCTAGCGCAACCAAAGACACTAGTCCAAAACCATGAAGTATACTATCTCTATTTATCATTACATCTGCAAGTCCTGTTGAAATGGACATAATAAATGTAACTACCATAGGACCTGTTGCAACTCCACCTGAGTCAAAAGCTATTGCTGTAAAATTTGGTCCAGCAATTATTGCAAGTATAAAAGCAATAGTATATCCAGGAACCAATAAATAAATCAACGAAATTCCAAAGATTGTTTTAGTCATAGCTAAAGCAATAGAGCATGCAACTCCAAAGCAAAGTGTAATAAGTATTGTTTTTTCCTTTATATAACCACTTGAAAAATTTTCAATTTCGGAGCTTAAAACTCTAATAGCTGGTTCAACAATTGTTACTAAAAAACCTAATATAAACCCTATTGGAATAAGAAGCCAGTTTATTGAACTTGCACCTAATGATTTTCCAATTATATTGCCAGCAGGTATAAATCCAATTTTTACTCCATAAAGAAATAAAACCAGACCAAAAAATGTTAAAGCAAACCCTTTTATGATATCTAATATCTTTTTTTTCTTTAGTTTAAATAAAAAAATTTGAAACACTATAAAAATTAGAATAATTGGGGTTAAAGCAATTGTTACTTCTATCAATAAATCTATTAAATTTGTGATAAATATGAACTCAGTCATTTGCTTATCTTTTACCTTAATATATTAAGTTTAAAAATTAATGTAATTATTGTTTTTTTAAGAGTTTTAATAGCCTCTTTTCAAAAAAATAAAAACAATAATAATTATGATAAGATAATTATGATAATTAAGACAAAAACTATTTGCCAAATATAATCCCAAGTATCATAACAGTTATTACTGGCCCAATTGAAGCAATGCCAATTAAGCCAAAGGCTTCAGACAACTTATTTTTACCACCGAGCACAGAAATAAGACCAAAACCAAGCGACATTATTACAGGTACAGTAATAGGTCCAGTAGTAACGCCACCAGCATCAAATGATATAGGTATATAATTTTTTGGTGTAAAAAAAGCCAAGATTAATATTATCAAATAGCCGAATATAAAAACATATATGATAGGGATATTCTTTAGAATTCTTATGAAAGAAAATAGTAAAAATAAACCAATTCCTAAACCTATAGCAATTATTAAAAGATTTTTATTTATATTACCATTTGATACAAAATCAATTTGGTCGGCAAGAACTCTTACGTCTGGTTCAGCTATGGTTACAGCAAACCCTAATATAAAACCAGTTATTAATAATAAAATTGTTGATTTTTTTTTGGGTATTTCTGCACCCACTTGCTCACCTATAGGAATTAGACTTAATTTAATGCCTTTTAAGAAAAATTTTAAGCCTATTATTACCAGAATGGCGCCAAAGAAAAATTTTGTTAAAACTTCATTAGGCATCTTAACGAATGTAAAATTTAGTATTAAAACGAAGACTAAAATTGGCCCAATTAGTTTTATAACATCAAGAAAAAACGATTTAATGAATTTTATTATATTATTTAAGTAATAGTTTTTATTTAAAGAATTTACTTTTAAATTAAATGCTAATTTTTTTTTATTTTTAATCATTTTTTAGTTTTTAAAAAATCTTTAATTCTCTGATTTAGAATGTGATATTAACATTAGCTTTTAGATATTATCAAAAAAATTTATATTATTTACAAAATATTATTCTTTTAATAGTTTACATTATTATAACTTAAAGAAAGAATAGTAAAATAAATATTTAATTTTTACTATAATTATAGGTTAGTGTATTTTCTTAGCTTTTTTAATATAATAAAAATATGTTAAGAGTTTTTAAGGTAAAAATTAAAAGTAAAAACTTACATAAGTGTTTAAGATTAATAACTCTATTTTTAAATTAAGTAAATTAAGAAAATTCTTAATATATAAGTCAATGTTTTTTAAGTCCGTTTGTTTTAAGTCTTTCTTTTTTTTATTTGTTTCATTAATAATTTTAATAAGTTGTAGCAGTTTTTATAATAATCCTGATAACAGTTACAATTATCAGAATTATAATACCACTTCAAATGAGACTAAATCAAATTATAATAATTTTGAATCTAAAGTCATATCCAATAAAAATAATAATATAGAAAGCAACAAAGAAGAAAAAAAAGAAATCATAAATAAAAACCTAAATGAAAAAAGGTTAAATAACAACACATTTAATCAGAACCAACTTTGGGAAAATTTAATTAACAAAACATCATCTAATGAGATATCATTAGATGAAATCTTATATGATAATAAACAGTATAATGAGTATAATAAAAACGTAACTAATGAAGATATAAAAAGCGATATAATATTTAACTTTACTGTTTGCGGTGATAATAGACCTGCAGATGACTATCTGCCTCAACCTGATGTTTTTAAGGAAATTTTAAAATTAATTAAGGGAAAAAATCCATCATTTCATATAAGTGTTGGGGATATTATAAATGGTCAAACTAAAGATCCTGATATTATCAATAGACAGTTTAATGATTATTTAAATGTGGTTTCTGTTTTAAATACTATAAATTTTGTTTCACCAGGTAATCATGATTTATCAAACAATACTACTAGGAAATATTTTAGTTCAATTATTATCGAAAAAACTATTAATGATGTTAAAAATAGCTCAATAGAAATTCATTCATTAAATAATGAAAGCACTAATGATAATCTTTATTATTATTTTGAATATGAAAATATACATTTTATAATACTTAATGCCTTTGAAAAAGGCTGCTGGGGAGCAGTAAAAGGTCAGCAGCTTGAATGGCTTGAAAAAATTTTAAGCAAACTATCAGATGAAAGAGTTTTTGTTTTCATTCATACCCCTGTTTTTTCTGTTTTAAACCCTGACACCATAACTGATGGTACTAAGCATGTAGCATTTTCCAGTAAGAAAAACTTAGAATATATAAAACGATTATTTAAGGAAAATAGAGTTGATGCAGTGTTTAGTGGCCATGAACATATGTATAATAAACAACTTCATGACGGAACTACCTATATAATAACAGCTTTAAGTGGTGAGTACCCATTTGTTTCAAAAGAAGATGGAGGAATTTATCATTTTATAAATGTTGAAATACAAAAAGATTGTTGGGTTTTTTATGTTATTGATAAAGACGGAAATGTTTATTACAGTGAAAAGGTTTTATTTAATTAGATTAAACCTAATTTAGATGGAAATTAATAAAAACAATCCATTGCTTAAGAAATTATACATTGGTACATCAGGATGGAGCTATAACAGCTGGAAGGAGTTTTTTTATCCTGAAAAATTGCCAAAAAATAAATGGCTAAATTATTATTCTAACTTTTTTAACACTGTTGAAATAAATAGCAGCTTTTATCATTTGCCTAGAAGTAATACTTTTAAGAATTGGGCAAGCCAAACACCTGAAAGTTTTTTATTTAGTGTTAAAGTATCACGCTATATTACTCATATAAAAAAATTAGTTGATTGTAGAGAACCGTTTTTAAAACTTTTAGAATCTTCAACTTTACTTGGGGAAAAACTCAAGATTTTTTTATTCCAATTTCCTTCTACTCAAAAAAAGGATTTAGCAAAAATTGAGGATTTTTTAAATTTGACTAAAAAATTGACGCTAAGAAATTTAAGTTTAAATTTTGTTTTTGAATTTAGACATGAAAGCTGGTTTTGTAATGAGACTTACAGATTATTAGATGTAAATGGGGCAGGTATTGTTATATCTAGTTCACCAAGCTTTCCATTTTATAAAATAATTACTGGCAAATTATGTTATATTAGAATGCATGGAAGCAAAGAACTTTATTCATCATGTTACAGTGACGAAGAACTTAAAAACCTAAGTTTTTATATTAATAGCATTATTAAAGATAGTGATTATGTTTTTATATATTTTAATAATGACTATAATTGCTATGCGGTTAAGAACGCACAAACATTGTTAAATTTTTGTTATAGCAATTTGATAAATAGTTATATGTAATAAATAAATCTTATTACAAATAAATTTTTACTGATTACAGATAGATTACCTTAAGAAAAATTAAATTAATTTTTTATATTATTAAATTAAAAATTTTTATATGGTTTTTTTACATGGTTTTTTAAAAGTTTAAAATAATATATAAATTAAAAAGATATAAAACAGAGAAGTTTGTATTGAGTATTAGTCTTTGGAGGTAATATGTTTTCTGGTGGAAGCAAAGATAATGGGGAAAAATTGTTATTTGTAGTGCATAAACATTATGCAAGCCATCTTCATTATGATTTAAGATTAGAACTTGATGGCGTTTTAAAAAGCTGGGCAATACCAAAAGGCCCTACTATGAACCCAAAAGAAAAAAGACTCGCTGTAATGGTAGAAGACCATCCCTTAGAATATATAAATTTTGAGGGTGTTATCCCTGATGGAGATTATGGTGCTGGGCAAGTCTATATTTGGGATAAAGGCAAATATTATACATCAAGTTCTTTTAATAAGATAGAAGATTCAAAGATTATACGAGAATCCCTAGAGAAGGGACATATAACTTTTATTCTTGAAGGAGATGTTTTAAAAGGTGAATTTTCTCTTGTTCGTCTTAAAAAAGCATCAGAAAAGGACTGGCTTTTAATAAAGAAAAATGATGAGTTTGCAAAAAATATTGATGTCACAAAAATTAA
>JACVJA010000008.1 GCA_015661035.1 Candidatus Calidifonticultor daggyaiensis
GCTAAAAAAAATAGACAACAGGCTTTTTCCTGACTATATAATTATTAATAATTTTATTCAATTATCTAAAATTGATGATAATTTATTGTTAAGTTTATTTAGTTTAAACAATAGTCATTTAAACAGAAACATTAAAGCATTGGATAAAAAAGAAGATATGGCAAGTAGTATTTACTATGATGAAAGTAAACCCAATTTTAAAAGCAATGGAAGCAATTTAAGTTTTAGCACTGATGAAAGAGGCTATAATTTTAGAAGTAGTATTTTTAATAGAATTTTTATAAGAACACCGCATATTATTTATGACGATGATTTTTTTATATTTGAAAAAGTTTTTGCAAAGCTAATTAAACTTGGTATTAGAAATTTTTCAATTTCAAATATTGGAGTTTTAAAGTATATATATGATTTTTTAGGCAATACTAAAATCAAGTTAAAGTCTTTAGCTGAAAATAATTTAAATTCTAAAAAAGGCACTCAGATAAAAAAAATAAATTCTGATATTGATTGTAATATCAATAACAATTCCGGATATTTTAATATTTTGTTAGATTATCTTTTAAATATTTTTAACTCATATAGTATAATATTTTTTTTAAATTATTTATTTAATCATAAAGATTTTGCCAAATTAAATAGTTTAATATTATCACCTGAATTAAGTTTAAATGAGTTATCAGAGTTAAAGAACAATTTATTTAAAATTATTAATAGTGATTCACTTTTAAACAATAAATTATGTAATCTTAACTTAAATTTAATGGTTTATAGTTATGGGTATTTTCCACTAATAACAGCAAGAATTAATTATAATTTTCTGGAAGAAATTTTGATAAATTTTAAAAATTCGGCAAATAAAAATAATGGTTTTTTAAAACATGATAATAAATTGAAAATAAAAGATAAAAAAATATTTTCGGAAGAAATTTATTTGTTAGACAAAAAAGGTTATAAATTTAAAGTAGAAAAGGATGATTCTAATAATTTAATATTATTAAATTCAAAAAGAATTTGTAACCTTTTTGATTTAAAAGATTTCTTTAAAAATAATATAAAAAGTTTTTACATTGATTCAAAAGGCTTGAATATAGAAGAAACAATTGAAGTAATAAAATTATATAAAAAGGCTGTAAATTTATTGGAAAATGATAGTTTTCTTGAATACGAGAATTTAATAAGTTTTATTGAAAATAATTATGAGTATAACTATTTATTTAAAAATTATACAAAAGGCCATTTTTATAGAGAAGTACTATAAAAATAATTAATATTATACCAAAAAGGTTCACATGGCTTTTGATTTTTTAAAGAGCTAACTTTTGACCTAACTTGTTAATGGTGCAAATAATAGTTTACAATCAAGTAATTATTTTAAAAAGTATATTTTACTATAACTTTCTATTATTATAAAAATGGCTATTATTATAAAAAACTTATGATTCTGGGCTTGTTTGAGTAGTTTCTGGCTCTGTTTGAATTGTAATTTTTACTAAAGAACCATAATTTAAGTAAGTATCTTTTTCTGGTGATTGACTAATAACAATACCTTTTGCTGTTGGGTCAGGAAGAATATCCACTATAAATCCTAAGCTTTCAAGTAAGTTTACAGCAGCCATTTTTTGTAAGCCAATTACGTTTGGTAATTTTATTCCAAGACTTATTTTAATTATTATTTCATTGGTTTTTAAATAATTTAGTCCTGAATCAGGGGTTTGTGAAAACACCTTATCTTTTTCTTTTTGGCTTTCTTCGTAGATTATATTTATATTTTTAAAGCCTAAATTATTTAGTTTTTCGACTGCTTCATTTTCTGTCAGTCCAATAACTGAAGGAATTACTCCTTCAGGATTTTCACCTTTGCTTACATATAATGTTACTTTTGTATTTTTTGTAATGCTTGAGTCTTGTGATGGTTCTTGTTTAAAAACAAGACCAATAGATTGCAAATCACTATAATCATTAATAATTTCAATATTTTTAATGCCTAAGCTCTTTAAAACATCAACAGCAGTATTTTTTTCAACTCCAATTAGATTTGGCATTGCTATAGTTTCTAAGCCTTTGCTTACATATAATGTTATACTTAATGGCTCACCTGAAAGAGATTCTACAATATTTTTAGGGGATGGATCTGTCTTGAAAACTATATTTTCATTATAAGTATCATTAAATTCTCTAACCTCTGTAATTATAAAATTTAATGATTCAAGAATTTGCTTTGCTTCTTCAATATTTTTCCCTATTACATCAGGTACTTCTATTTTGTTATGGATATTGCAATATTCTTTTGGCTCTTTTCCTTTTATATAAATTCTATATTCTAATGATTCTTTCGGGCACCAAAATGTTGGAAGTAAGCCTGAGTCTTTACATATTTGTACGTCAATAAGTTCTCCATCTGGAGATTGAAACTGCAAAACTGGTTTATCTTTTAAAGCAGAAGACATAAATTCTCGCCAGATTTCAGCAGGAAAGGTACCACCAACAACTGTTGTACCGTTTATTTTTTCTATTGGCTTATTTGATTCAAGATGTCCCATCCAAACAACAGTGGAGAGTTGAGGTGTATATCCTGCAAACCATGCATCTCTGTAATCACTAGTAGTCCCAGTTTTACCAGCAGCAGGTCTACCAATATTTGCTCTTTTGCCTGTTCCTTCTGTTATAACTCTTTCAAGAATTTTAGTGGCATAATATGCTGACGGCTGGTCAATTACAATTTTTTCATTATCTTCAGGGTTTAACTCATATAATATGTTTCCAGAAGAATCAGTTATTTTTAAGATACAAACAGGTTCTCTATATACACCGTTTGAAGCTAGAGTTGAAAATATTTTTGAAACATCTAAAGGAGTAATTCCATCCTCTAAACCACCTAAAGCAATTGCTGGGTTATGCCCAATATCATTGATGTTCATTTCAGATAAAAGTTTTTCAACATTTTCTGGACCTATTTTCATTATTAATTGGGCATATACTACATTTACTGAGTATATTGTTGCATCAATAACGCTCATTTGGTCTGTATCAAATTTTTGGCCACCATAATTATCTACTATCCAATCTGGACCGCTTTGCAAATCTATGGTAATTGGACCATTAGGATTGTATTTATCATTTGGTGAAAAATGCTGTCTAATATATTCGATTAATACTGGAACTTTAAAAATTGAACCTGGTTGCCTCCTACCTTGAGTAATCACATTAAACTTGCTTTGGCTGTAATTTTTTCCGCCAACTAATGCATAGATATAGCCATTATTTGGGTCAATAGATACCAAGCCATATGAAGGTCCAGGATCTTCAGGGAATATTTTATTTATGGCTTCCTCAGCTTTTTTTTGAAGATTTAAATCTAAGGTTGTATAAATTCTTAAGCCGCCTCTAAAAACATCCTGGCTAGTAAATTTTTTTTCATATAGTTGCTGTTTTACATAATCTATAAAGTAAGGCGCAATTCTATTTTGTTCTTCTTGAGAAATGTTAATTGATTCTTTATTCAAGACTATTTTTTCTGAAAGTGCATTAAGATATTCATCTTTTGTAATTAATCCCTGATCATACATTAGTTTTAAAACTATATTTCTTCTAAACTTTGCTTTTTCTATGTTATTAAATGGATTATAAATTTCTGGAGCTCTAATTAAACCAGCAAGAAGTGCTGATTGTGCTATATTAAGCTCGCTTGCGTGTATTCCAAAGTAAATTTGTGAAGCTTTTTCTACCCCGTAAGCACCTGAACCAAAATAAATTGTATTTAAGTACATTTCTAAAATTTTATCTTTTGTATAATTGCGTTCAAGCTGTACAGCAATAATAGCTTCGTTAATTTTTCTGCTTATTGTTTTTTCTGGTGAAAAATATACATTTTTAATATACTGCATAGTAATTGTACTAGCACCTTGTGCAGCTGACCCACTTTTTATATCTGCAATTAAAGCACCAATAATTCTTTTATAATCAACTCCTTGATGCTCATAAAATCTCTTATCTTCAACTGCTACAACCGCATTTTTGATATGCTTGGACATTCTAGAAAATGGTATAATTTCTCTGTTTTCTTCTGCATGAAATTCTGTAATAAGCGAGCCGTCAAGTGCATATACTTTTGAGGTTTCTGCAATTTCTGATGGAGTTAATTCTTCTAATCTTGGAATTTTACTTAAATATACAAATCCGGCAATTAGCCCAATAAAAACAATTAATACTAAAGCTATGATAAAAAAAATAAGACAACCAAAAATAAAACCCCTTTTATTTTTTTTATTCTTTTTTAAATTTAAATTATTATTTTTGTAAATCATGGTGTTCATATGACTTCATTATAAAAAAAACAATATTTAATACAAGTCTTTTTAATTCTGTTTTGTTATCTTACTTTAATTTTAAATTAATTTTTCAATTGATTTTCTAAATAAGTAGAGATAATTCTTAGTAAATAAACATAGAATTCTTAGTAAATAAACATAGAAAATTTAAGCAAATTAAAATATTTTAGAAATTTTAATTTTAAGTTTGGTGTGCCTTTTTCTTTTATTTTATTTATTTAAATACTATTTAATACTGCAATTTTTAAATTGATATGATAATATTTATTAAAATTTTAAATAGCAACTGAGGCTATTAGCAGCTTACAATTAGCACAGCTTGCGATTACCAACTGGCTATTAGTTGTTTATAATTGGCACAGCTTGTAATTAGAATAACTTGAAATTAGCAACTGGCTATTAGCAATAAGTAATTTACAACTGGCAATTTTTATAAATAACAGTTTGTAGATGAAGAGTTGAAGGAGAAGGATTTTTTTAATTATGGAAAAAAATGTCAATAAGCAGTTAGATATTATTTGTCAAGGAACAGAAGATATTTTATTAAAAGATGAACTTGTAGATTTAATTAAGACTTCTATATCTAATAATAAGCCCTTAAAAGTAAAACTAGGACTTGATCCTACTGCACCAGATATACATTTAGGTCATACTGTAGTTTTAAATAAGTTAAGGCAATTTCAAGACTTGGGTCATTTGGCAATATTAATAATTGGTGATTATACAGCAAGGATAGGTGATCCATCAGGCAGGTCAACTTTAAGGCCAAAGCTGTCACCTGAAGTTATTGATAAAAATGCAGAGACATATATGAAACAGGCATTTAAAATACTTGATCCTGAAAAAGTAAAAGTTGTTAAAAATTCAGAATGGTTAAAACCGTTAAAATTAGAAGACATTTTAAATTTAACCTCAAGGTTTACAGTTGCTCGAATGCTTGAAAGAGATGATTTTAAAAAAAGATTTAATAATAACATTCCAATTGCCATTATGGAATTTTTATACCCCATAATGCAGGCATATGATTCAGTGGCTGTTCAAGCAGATGTTGAGTTGGGTGGAACTGATCAAAGATTTAATTTATTAGTTGGTAGAGAGCTTCAAAAAGAATTTAATCAAAAACCACAAATTGCTATTACTATGCCTATTTTGGTTGGTACTGATGGTGTTGAAAAGATGAGTAAAAGTTTAGGTAATTATATTGGTGTTACAGAAAAACCAGAAGAAATATTTGGTAAAGTTATGTCAATTCCTGATGAAATTATGTTAGATTATTATAAACTTTTAACTAGATTATCAAAAGATGAAATAGAAAATATTGAGAAAGAAATCAAAGTTGATGGCAAAAACCCTGTTTTTGCAAAGAGAAGGCTTGCAAAATTAATAGTATCTTATTTATATGACATAAACGCTGCGGATTTAGCTGAGAAACATTTTGATCTTGTATTTAAGCAGAGGCAAATACCTGAAAATATTGAGGAATGCATAATAGATATTAACAGCTTGATTGAGCTAAATAAATGCACTAAAGAGAAAGAAAATGAAAAAGCTTTTAATAATTTTAAACATAGTAATAATTTTAAGCAAATTAAGCAAATTAAAGATTTAGAACAAGATAAAGGTTATTTTTTAGGTAAATCTTTAAAAATAACATACATATTAAATGCTTGTGGTCTTGCATCTTCTAATAGTGATGCTAAGAGATTAATTGAAATGGGTAGTATTAAAATTAATGGGGAAAAGGTAACGGATTCTAATAAATTGTTTTCTTTAGAGGATTTAAATAATAAAATTATACAAAAAGGAAAAAGATTTTTTAAAAAAATAATAATTAAATAATTTATAAATTAATTTACTATAAATATTATATATTTATTATAATTAATTAAAATAAATAATTTTTACATTTATTAAATAAATTATTTATTTAGAAAAAAACAGAAACAAAAGTAATAAAAGTATAAAATTTTAATTTATTTTTTTATTCATAGTATTATAATAACCTTAAAATTTATTATTTAGCAGGAGGTTTATTAGTGTTAATCACTAGGAAAAAATTCTTGCAAATTAGTGCAGGTTCTATAGCTGGTATTGCTTTGTCGAATTTATGGCTTCCAAAACTTCTTAATGCTTCTAATGCAAAAAATGGTAAAGGCAGACTTCCAATTATTTGGTTTCAATCTCAAGCGTGCTCCGGGTGTCCAGTTAGCTTAATTAATACAGAATATCCTGGAATTGATGAGGTTTTAATAGAAGTAATTACTCTTGAGTTTAACCCTGTTATTATGGGTGCCCAAGGAGATTTAGCTATGGATATTATTGAAAGGGTTATAGATGAACAAGCAGGTCAGTTTATACTAGTTGTAGATGGCTCAATTCCTATTGAGGAAGATGGCTTATATTGCACTGTCGGTGAAATTGATGGCAAGCCTGTAACAGCATTAGAATGGATTAAAAAAATTGGTAAAAGTTCAATGGCAATTGTAGCTGTTGGTTCATGTGCAGCATGGGGCGGAATACCAGCAGCACCTCCAAATCCAACTGGTGCAGTTCCTGTTTCAAAAGTAATAAAGGATAAACCAATTATAAATATTCCAGGTTGTCCTCCTCATCCTGATTGGATGATTGGTTCAATTGTCCATGTTTTAAAATATGGAGTACCTGAATTAGATAGCTTGGGAAGACCAATAATATTTTTTGGTCCTGATAAAATTGTTCATGATAATTGCGAGTTAAGACAATATTTTGATGCAGGAATATTTGCTAAAGATTTTGGAGAAACAGGATGTCTATATGAGCTTGGATGCAAAGGGCCAGTTGCCCACTGTGATGTATCTACTAGGGGATGGAATAGTCAAGTAAATTGGTGCAATAGATCAGGTGGGCCTTGTATAGGCTGTACAGAACCATTTTTTCCAGGAGGCACAGGGTCAGGCCTTTATGAAAAACTTCCTGCTGCAGAAGTTCCAGGGCTTGCAAAGATAAATGCTAATGCAAATACTATTGGCATAGCATTAGGTGGTGCTGTTGCAGCTGGAATTGGCGCACATGCTGCGGCAAGAATTGTTGCTACAAAGTATAGGCAATATAAGGAAGAAAAGACCAGAGAAAAAGGAACTCCATATATTCTTAAAGAAAAAGATAACGAGGAGGAATAAACAAATGTCAAAACAAACTATAACTGTTGATCCATTAACAAGAATCGAGGGTCATTTAAAAATAAAGGTTGAGGTTGAAAATGGTGTAGTAGTAAATGCTTTTAGTTCGGGCGAAATGTTTAGAGGATGGGAAATAATTTTACAAGATAGAAGTCCTATTGATGCACCTCCAATTGTTCAAAGAATTTGTGGTGTTTGTCCTATGCCTCACGGAATTGCTTCTGTTTTAGCTCTAGATGATGCATTTGATGTTAACCCGCCTGAAAATGGATTGTTAATACGAAATCTTTTACTTGCTGCAGAGTTTGTACATTCACATATTTTACATTTTTATCACTTAGCAGCACTGGATTATGTAGATATAACTGCAATTTTAAACTACAAAGGGGTAGACCCAAAATTAAATAAAATCAAGGATTGGGTAAAAGCTGATATTGATTCTGGTACTAAAAGTGCAGGTGCTCCATTTTTACCAAGATATGAAGGTGATTATATCACAAATGTTGATGTAAATGTTCAAGCTATAGCAAGCTACATAAAAGCTCTTGAAATAAGAAGAAAAGCGCATGAGATGCTTGCAATTTTTGGTGGAAAAGTACCACATTGTCAAACACTGTTTGCAGGGGGAGTTTCTACAAATTTAACTTTAGATAGAATAATAGCTTTTCAATCAAGATTAGCCGAAATAAGGAATTTTGTGAATAATGTATACGTGCCTGACGTTTTGGCTATTGCAAGCTTATTTCCTAATTATTTTAAAATAGGAAAAGGTGTAGGAAACTTTTTGTCATATGGAGGTTTTCCAGATAGTGTTGAAAGCAATAATACTGGCGGTAACACGTTTTTCTCTAATGGTGTCTATATAGCCGGAAATTTGCAAGAGTTTAATCCTAAATTAATATCAGAATACGTAAAATTTTCTAAGTTTTCATCTGGCTCAAATCTTTATCCTCAAAATGGCCAAACAGTTCCAGATGCAAAGAAGCAAGGGGCATATTCGTGGTTAAAAGCACCAAGATACGATAATAATGTTGTAGAAGTTGGTCCGCTTGCAAGAGCTGTTGTTTGTTATCTTAAAGGTCAAAATTTAGAATTTAAAAATTTAATTGACAGCGTTTTAACTAAACTGAACATTGACTTTTCAGATTTAATTTCTACAATGGGAAGGCATGCGGCAAGGGCATTAGAATTAAAATTACTTGTTGATAAGATGGATGAGTGGTTGGACAGGCTAAATCCATCAAAACCAGTCCATAATAAATTTAAAATTCCTAAAACTTCAGATGGGATGGGGTTAACTGAAGCAGCAAGAGGTTCACTTGGTCATTGGATTTCAATTGACAATTGGAGAATAAAAAATTATCAAGCAGTAGTCCCAACAACTTGGAATGGTGGGCCAAGAGATGATAGTGGAAATTTGGGACCTTTTGAACAAGCTTTAATAGGTACTCCAATTGCAGATCCTAAAAATCCTATAGAAGTAGGAAGAGTTATAAGGTCATTTGATCCATGCCTTGCTTGTGCGGTTCATATTTTAGGCGCAAAGGAAGAAAATATAGAATTAAAAGTATGTTTATGCTAAAAATATTTTTATTTTTGTCTTATTAGATTAAAAGACTGTTATTTCAAATTAATTGAGATAACAAATCTATAAAAAATATTATAAATTAATTTTTTACTTATTTATGAATTAAATTTTATATTTAATTTTAAAGTTTTTTTATCGAAGGTATTCTTTTTAGTTTTATTTTTAATTTTTTTATTAAAGGAGGTGCTTTTTGGAATATAAAAGTTCAGCTGAAAGTTTAACAAGTAATAATTTTAAGAATGAAAATTCTTCCAATATTTATAATAGTTATAAGAGCAATAATTTAGAAGGACAAAAAGAAATAATCATACGAAAGGGTAGACATAAGTTTTTATATAAGCATACTGTAATTACTAGAGTAATGCACTTTTTACATTTAGTATCTATGGTAATGTTAATATTAACTGGTTTTCAGATTTATTCACCAGGCTGGTTTAAGCTCTTCTCGAGCTTAGAGTTGGCAAGATATATTCACTTTATTTTCATGTATATAATAGGGTGGACATTTATATATAAAATATATTATACGGTCGTAACAGGAGAGATTAAAGAATTATTTTTTACTTGGAGAGACTTTAAAGATATACCTCTTCTTGCAAAGCATTATCTTTATGATATTTTTGTAGGCATACCAAAACCAAAGCATTGGGGAAAATATAATCCTGGCCAAAAAATGGTTTATACTCTATGGCCAATACTATTAGTTATTCAAGGAATTACTGGAATTGCAATGTATTTTATTCCTAGGTTTACCCAGTTTAACGACTTTTTTGGCGGCCTTGCAAATATTAAAGCTTGGCATTTTGTAATTTGCTGGATTTTTGTTGTTACAGTGCTTTTGCATTTTTATTTAGGTTCTACCGGCCCAAAAATTTTAGATTTTTATAAGTCTGTATTTACTGGTTATGAAAAACAAGGCAAGCATTAGTTATTAATTACAATCAATAATTATTACAAGCACTAATACTATTACAAGCTCAATTTATTTTATGTCACATGTAAGCCTCTTAATTTTAAGGTTAAGTAAAGGGTTTTATTATTTATGTTTTTAATTGTTGGTATTGGAAATATTTTACTTTCTGATGAAGGAATAGGCATTCACTTACTTAAAGATATTGAAAAAGATATTTTTTTTCATAATAAAAATATTTATTTTGTTGATCTTGGGACTTCTTCAATTGATATTATTTCTTATTTAAAAGATTTAAATACTGGTTCTTATTTAAAAGATTTAAATTCTTATGGTTACAATAGTGATAATTATAATACCTTAAGTATAAAAAATACTAAAAATACTGAAAATATTAAAAGTACTATTAAAGACAACAATGGTTTTAGTAAAAATATTGTAAAAAGACTGGTAATAATTGATAGCATAAAAAATACTAAACTTCCAGCTGGAACTGTCTTAAAATTAAGTTTAGAAGATTTAGAAAAGAAACAGAAATCTTTTTTTTCACTTCATCAGATGGAGCTAATAGAAAGTTTAAGGCTTTCCCAACTTGAGATAAATTTACCAGAAATATTAATACTTGGAATTATCCCGTTTGATATTAATACTTTTTCATTAGATTTATCTATTGTGATTAAGTTAAAATATCCTAAAATTTTAAAAAGAGTTAAAAAGGAAATAATTAATTTTTTTTATCATGCATGAATATTCTATTACAAACTCAATAATTGATATACTTGAAGCAATAATACAAGAGAAGAATATTAAAAAAGTTTTAAAAATAAAATTTGAGGTTAGTCCTTTTGCAAGTATCGAGCAAGAGTCAATAAAATTTTATTATAATTTTTTAACAAAAGATAATCCAATACTTTTTAAGGCAAAACTGTCTTTTTATAAAAAAAAGTTAAAAATTACTTGTTCAAATTGTGGTTTTAAATTTACAGCAAATGATATTTACTTAAAATGTCCAAAATGTAATTCCTTTAATTCTTATGACTTTATCAACTTGTCTATTGATGATATAAAAATCATATCTTTAGATGCTGATTTCTAGTAGCGAAATTAGTATTAAAATTAAAAATTAAAATTAAAATTGAAATTAAACTTTTCTTACAAGTTTATAATAAAAAATTAGTTAACAGTTAATCAATATTTGAATAATTTTTTTGTTGTGTTATAATTTCACTAATCTGAAAGTTATGAAAAGTTTTAAATAGTGGGCTTGTCCCACTATTTTTATTGTGAAATTAAAGTTTTACCTATTTTAATAAGGTGATTTAAGTGAATAGAAAATTAATAGAAGCTTTGCGGGAATTAGAAAAAGAAAAAAATATTAAAATGAGTACCATTATTGAAGCTTTAAAGACAGCTTTAGGTGCTGCTTATAAAAAAATTTATTCTGACGATTCTGCAATTAGAATAGATATAAATGAAAAAAACGGCGAAATAAAAGTATTTAGAGTCTTAGAAAATAGAAACAAAGATAATGGGCAATCCGAAGAAATTGAAGTAACTCCTGAAGATTTTGGCAGAATTACTGCTCAAATGGCAAAACAGGTAATTACACAAAGAATAAAAGAAGCTGAAAGAGAAGTACTATATGATGAATTTAAAGATAGAATAGGTGATTTAGTTACTGGAATAGTTCAACAAAACGATACAAGGTATACTTTAGTTGATTTAGGGAAAGTAGAAGCACTCTTGCCTGAAAGAGAGCAGGTTCCAGGAGAGACATATAAGCATGGTGAAAGAATAAAATGTTATATTTCTGAGGTAAAGAAAACTACTAAAGGCCCACAAATAATAGTTTCCAGAACTCATCCTGGCCTTGTTAAAAAACTTTTTGAATTAGAAGTTCCTGAAATTAGTGAGAAAATAGTTGAAATAAGAAGTATTTCTAGAGAAGCTGGATATAGGACAAAAATTGCAGTAGCTTCTAACGATAAAAATGTAGATCCTGTTGGTGCATGTGTTGGACCAAAAGGTTCCAGAGTTAGAATGGTTGTTGATGAACTTGAAGGCGAAAAAATTGATATTGTAAATTATAGTGATGATCCAGTTTCTTTTATTAAAAATTCTTTAAGTCCTGCTAGAGTAATTAAAGTATTGACTGACGAGGAAAAAAAATTTGCTCTTATTGTTGTTCCAAATGACCAGCTTTCTTTAGCTATTGGTAAAGACGGGCAAAATGCAAGATTAGCAGCAAAACTTACAGGATGGAAGATTGATATAAAGAGTGAAAAACAATTTGAACAAGAGCTGGAAAAAGCAAGAGAAGAAAGAATATATAAAAAAGAAAAAAATAAAGTTAAGAATAAAAATAGAAAATGAGCTTAATTAAAATATATAATGTAGCAAAAGAATTGAATATCTCTTCACAAGACGTATTAAAAGCTTGTGCTGTACTTGGCTTTTCAGTAAAAAGTCATAGTTCATCAATTTCTGCGGAGCAAAAGGAAAAGATATTAGATTTTTTTGCCAAGAAAGATAAAAAAGATTCAGATTTAGATGTTGAAAATTTAGATAATAAAGAAAAGACAAGCAAAGCAATGCTTGCTATAAATAAGGACGCTACTGAAAAGAAAGAAATTAAATTTTTAGATAAAAAAGATGTTTTACCAAAGAAAAAAGAACAAAAGAATGTTGATAAAAAGTTAAAGATAAAAAATTTTGCTTTAACAGATAAAATAATGGCATCTACTCAAATAAAGCAAAAAAAGAACTGGGATGAAGAAAAAAAGTTAAATATCAAAAAAGTATTAGATAAAGAATTAGACAAAGAAGAAAAAGAGGGTAAATTAAGGTTAAAAACTAGACACTTAATAACAAAAAATAAAATAACTAATGAACATGTTTTAACAAAAGATGTTAAATCTAAAATTGAAAAAGATGAAAAAACTGACATTAATATAAAAAAACCCGAAATTAAAAAAATAATTGAATTACCTGAAGGGTTAACAATAAAAGGTCTTTCTGAAAGAATTGGAGTAAGCTCCGAAATAATTATACAAAAATTATTTAATATGGGTGAAATTTTTACAATTAATCAACCAATAGATAGAGATACTTTAGAGATTTTATCTCATGAATTTAATTTTAAGTATAAAATTATAAGCCTTGAAGAAGAGTTTGAAGATTCATTCCAAGATAATCCTGAAGATTTAATACCAAGACCTCCAATTGTCACTATTATGGGTCATGTCGACCATGGAAAACCTACGCT
>JACVJA010000009.1 GCA_015661035.1 Candidatus Calidifonticultor daggyaiensis
AATACTGTAAGTCTTTCCGATATAGAAAAGACAAACTTAATGGAGACTAAAGTATTCTTAGAAATTTCATGAAAGAAACGACAAAAAAGTTGCGAAAGCCATAAGGCAGGGGATATTGATACAATAACAGGAACCGGCTGGGGCTTTTTGGACAGGTTCTTTTACTTTCTCTACAGCATAAAATTTTTTAAAATAACCGACATAAAATCCGTCGGATACAAAAGGATAATGCTACCCCTTGTTAGGCTAATTACAACTTATTCAGTAAAGATTCTTCTTGGAATATCGTCAATGAACAAAATACCAAATCTTCTTTTTAGGGAAGTTTCACTTCTATCCATGATAGGGCCCTGCTGCAACCCAGATACAAAACGGCTGCTGCAAAAGAGGAAAAGGACAGTCGGTTCCTATTAACAAAAATACACTGGCTCGAATGCTTGAAAGGCTAACAATATCTGAAGTAAATGAAATACTTTGCCAAACTGTAAAAGTATTGGCATCCAAGAAATTTATAACTGGTTCTGTCTTTATACTTGATGCAACTGATATTAAAACCACAGACAAATGCACCGGTGCAGGCACAAAAAGAGTAAAAAAGAAGAAATATTTAAAGCTAAAAAAACAGTGGGTAAAAACAGAAGAGATAATATACGGTTTTAAACTTATTGTTATTTGGGAAAAAAATTCCCATGTAGTAGTTGCAGCCAAGGTAGTAAAGATAGCTGATCATGAATCAAAACATACACTGCAACTAATTTCCCAGGCTAAAAGAAACATTGGGGCAAAAAATATATCACTTCTTTTAATTGATAACGGCTTTATGGACGGAAAAACCTTATGGCACATAAAGTACAAAATGGGTATAGATTTTATTGTAAGAATAAGAACCAATATGACACTAGCCTCTGATGCAAGAAGTTTTAGGCAAAGCCCATTTGCTACTATAATTACAGCCTAAGGTCCCTTATTGAAAACAGTCTCTTTAGAGAGCTTAAGCAGGGATGGAATCTTGAAAAAATTCCCATGAAGAAAAAGTCTGCAGTTATATCACACGCAATACTTACCGTCATTATGTATTCGCTTAATGCATGCTTTCAAACAGAGCTTGGTAAAAAACTTACCAGCAGGGGAATAAGAAGAATAAGGGATGAAAATCTGTCAAGCATTCACAAGCTTATTATATTTTCAGGCAACTATTTTGCCATATTTGATGTGGAGGAATATGCTTTAATTGTAAGGGCTCCACCTAAAGTTTTTTTTAGGATAGACCCTGATGAAGCTAAGAAAGGACTGGGCCTTTAAGGTCCAGTATATTGTTATCTTCAAATATCATATAATGCATCATTTATTTAACTGCAGTTCTATAACCCTTGTTTTTTATCTCCAATTAAGCCCCAGATTGTATTGAAAAACGTCATTATTTGTAACTTTAAAGTTTATTTTTCTTTAGGTGGCTGTTTTTTAAAGTTCTTATGGTGAAATTCCAGTCAATTCTGAATAAAGCCCTTGCAATAATATAATAAAAGTGCTATAGTTTTTTAATCCCTACTAGGGGGATTAATAAATAAGTTATTAAAGGAGTGATTTATAATGATGATGTGGGGCGGATGGCCTAACATGATGAGTGGAATATTTGGAGTTTTTGGCTTTATATGGATGATATTTATATTTATATTTATCCTTGCTATTATTGCTGGAATAATACTTCTTATCATATGGGCAGTAAAAAAATCTAGTAGTATACAGCATTCTCACCATATTTCTGCAAATAATTCAATGTCAATTTTAAAAGAAAGATATGCAAAGGGTGAAATAACAAAAGAGGAATATGAAAATATAAAAAAGGAAATAAGTTAAAAATGAAGAGTTTAAGAAAATTACTTATATCTTCTATAGCTTTAATTGTTATAGGATTTTTTGGATTTACCACAATATTTATTTTGAGTGTTTCAGGTTCAAGACTTACAGGTTATAGTACTAGTAGTGTTTATTTTTTTGGTCGTGAGGGTTTATGTAACATAGGACGTGTTGATACTTTGTTACAGGAGGATAAAAATTTGTCCTTTGACACTGTTAAAGATAAAGCTCAAAATTATATTGGTAAATATAGTCAAAACTTAACAATATCTGAGATTATGGAGTTTTCAAAAAATTATTATATAGAAGTAATTGAAAAGGATACCACAATTGGAGCAATGGAGCTTCTGGTGAATAAATCAACAGGATCTATTTTTCCTGAATATGGCCCTAACATGATGTGGAATTTAAAATATGGGATGCATTCAAGGATGAGGCTAAATAATAATAGCACTGAGATGCCAATAGATGAAGAAAAAGCAATAGATATTGCAAAGAGTTATCTTACAAAGTTAGACACAAATGAGTATGCAGATGATGAAGCAGAAAGATTCTATGGATATTACACAATTCATACAGTTAATAAAGATGGCAATATAATTGGTATGCTAAGTGTAAATGGATTTAGTGGTGATATATGGTATCATAGCTGGCATGGTAAATTTATTGGCATGCAAGAATATAATTAATATTTGAATGATTTTTCGTTTTATTTTAATAGTTTATTTTATCAACTCGATTGTTAAACTCTCAAGAGGAATTCCTTGATATAGTCTTTCGCTAATATCTTTATCCTCTGATAAAATTTTTACCTTAAATCCTGTGTCCTTGACAATTTTTATGTAATCGTTTCTGAGCAAAGCACCCCCAACACAGCCGGCTATTATTTTATCGTCACTTTTTTGTTCATCCGGAATATCTTTCAACAATACAATATCCGAAATAAAAGCTCTACCTCCTTTCTTAAGTACCCTAAATACTTCTTTGAAAACTTTTGACTTATCTGAGGTAAGATTAATAACACAATTACTTATAACCACATCAATTGAATCTTTTTCAATGGGCAAATTTTCTATATCTCCTAATCGAAATTCAACATTGTTGTAATTAATTTTTTTTGCATTGATCCTTGCCAGTTCAACCATTTCAGTTGTAAAGTCCACACCAATTACCTTACCGTTTGAACCCACCTTTTCTGCAGCAAGAAAACAATCAAACCCTGCACCTGAACCCAAATCTAGTACTACTTCGCCCTCTTTGATATTCCCTATTCCAGTTGGATTACCGCATCCTAAACCAAGATTAGACTCAGAAAAAGTTTTTATTTCTTTATCTAAATAGCCAATGCTTTTTGCAATTTGCTCATTAGTAAGTCCATCACCACAACCACAACCACTAATACAACATCCAGATCTATTTTTGCTTGCGATTTCACCGTAATGCTTTTTAACAATCTGTTTAATATCGTCTTTTTCCATAAGTTTTGACTCCTATTTAGTTAAAAATTTATGTAAAAAATTATAAATTTTTAGAAATGTTTTTTGATTTATTTTGCAATACACCCATCTTCCATCTTTTTTTGTAACAATAAGACCTGCATTCACAAGTTCTTTTATATGATGAGAAATAGTAGGAGTAGTAATGTCGAGAAGTTTTGACAAATCTTTAATGCAGGTTTCAGTTAGGCAGGAAATTTTACCCTCATTGCACTTGCACTCTTTTGTATAGATCAATGATAATATCTTCAATCTGTTTTCATCACCAAGAGCTTTAAAAATTTTAGTTAAATCTTTGGTATTTTCATTCATAATATTGCTAATTTTTATATTATTATAATTAGACAACTATCAAAATGTTATCAAGACAAATATTTTTTGTCAATATTTAGAAATATTTATTAAGATACCAATAAAGAAATATAGTAATAAGCTAATATAAAATGACCGAAATTTTAAATTGTTTAATAGTGATCAAGATTTAGATTAAAAATACTTAAAAACCGTGTCTAAAATTGTGGTAAAATAATTATAAATTAATAATTCTAACTCGATATAGGTCTAGCTTAGTTTAAATAACACACATAATATTAGATAAATAACTATTTATAATATAGTATTTGTAAAATTGTGAATGATGCCATTATTTAAAAACAAAAACAACTCTGGCAAAATTCTTTTTAGTATCTTAATTTTACTATTAACTGCTCTATTATTAATTATTTTAGTATCAGCAGAAAAAACGATTAGGTTGCTAAAGGAAATCAATATTAGTTCTAAAAATATAATCAACGTATATATGCAAAATGTTGAAAAAATTAATGAAAGAATGGACAACCTATCTGCTGCTGAGCTTTTGCTAAACAATACTAACCTTATTCTGAAAACAGTTTATTATGGGACTGCAGATACAGAAAAAATAGAGGAAGCAAAAAAATTTACTGCCTTTAGTATGATATATAAGGACAAATTCTATATAGTAAGCGCAGGTCATTGTGTTGAAATGGATAATATAAAATACAAAAATTTTAAGTTTAAACAAAATTTCAAATTTAACTGGATATATCCGGAATTGGTTACCTATAAAAATGATTTTGCCAATAATAATGACTATGCAATTTTTTATGATAAAAAAATAACCATGGGTTTATTACCAGCCAAAGCCAATGAAGATTTAACCCCACAATATGTTATAGGAAATCTTAATAATAATTTAAATGTAATAAAAAGATACAAAGATGCAAAAGAAGGTGAAAGCGGAAGTCCTATTTTAAATTCCAAATGTCATGTAATCGGTGTAATAATTAAGAAGGATGGTGGTTATACACCTATCAGTGTTATACTTGATGCGTTAGAAAATTTAGATAAGGCTGAAATAAAAAAATGAAAACCATTATAGTGTTTGTAGGTTAAAACTTATCACAGAGTCAGATTTTACTATTCACTTCTTGCTGTTTATTACCTTAGTAATTATCTATTACCAAATATTTAGATTTAATTATTTACTTCGGATCCTAATATTAGCAAACTTAAATGCTACAATCTCAATTATAATACCGTAGACAATACCTGCAAGAAAACTAACTAAATCACTAAAATTTACAGCACTGTAAAAGGCAAAGGAAACAAGCAAGCCTAAAATCGCTCCTCTGGCAATTGATTTAAAAAGATTAAGATTTTTCCAAGGAGCGCCAATTAAAAGGCCCATAAGCAACCTATTAAACCATATAGAAAATAAATAAACTGCATCAATTTTAAATCCTGACCTAATAGAAACACCTATAATGCAAACAATTCCAAGAATAGCACCAGAAGTAAGGCATAACCACAATCTTTTTGTAAACATTCTTTCTTAGCACCTTAATTTAAACTATCTGAATTTTTTTACCTTTTGGATCACCTTTAAATGCTTCAACAGCATGTTCCCATGCCTCAAGTCCTATATCACTATTATAATAAATTTCTGATTCATTTAGATGAGCAAGCGCAATTTTTCCTGTAATTAGCGGGTCATCATTTGTTACATTTGTGTGGGAATCAATAGTTCCATGCTCAAGTTCAATATTCATTCCTTCCATAAATTCTTCTGGTGTAAATTTAACTTTATCAAAGTTAATACCAAGCTTTTTTGCAACATCAATAGCTTCTTCTAATGTAAATTTTTTCATATTTTATACTCCTTTTCCTAGCCTCATATAGTAACACTATTTTAATAATAGATTTATAATTTTCTATGCAAATTTACTAAATCATTAAAAAAAATTTTAAAAATAGCATTTAAAATAAAACAAGTTTAATCTCTTGTGGAGTTAGTCTATAAGCCGAGTTCTGTACTAATAGACAAACTCTTAAAAAAATAAACTTATCTATTAGCGGTGGTCATCCCTCTAGGGTAAATGTTGCCATTTACCTCAAGCGGCCTAACCCGGAAGAAAGGCGGGCAGCCTTATGCCTTCCCTATTTGGCCTTGCTTTAGGTGCGGTTTGCCAAGCCAGCTTGTTGCCAAGCTGCTGGTGAGCTCTTAACTCGCCATTTCACCCTTACCAGCTTTTAATTATTAAATAATTATTTCAAGCAATATTTTAAACTTGAAATGCTGGCGGTATGTTTTCTGTTGCACTTTCGCTGAAGCTAAAGTTACCTTTAGCCCCGCTGGGAATTACCCAGCACCTTGCCCTATAAAGCTCGGACTTTCCTCCTAAGCTAGCTTTAAAATTAAAAGCAAAGCTTAAGCGACCACCCGACTAACTCCAAATAAACTATACAATAACAAAATAAAAAATTCAAATTCACATCTAAATTTTAAATTTCATCCTGAATTTTACCAAATCTTATTCCATCACTACTTAGATGTTCATCTGAAAATAATTGTTTTAATTTTTTATTATCTTCTTTTTGATTAGGTTCTATGCTTAAATTTAATTTTTCTGCATTTTCTGAAATAGCTGACTGCTTAAAATAATTATCTAATGCCAAATTTACCAATTTATCTGCTTGTTTATTCTCCTGCCTAGGGATAAGTCTTAAATCTACAACTTCATAATCTTTTAATTTATTAATAATCCTTTTATGAATTTCAGAGATTCTCTTATCGTTAACTCTCCAAAACCTTTTTATCTGGTTATATAAAAGTTTACTATCAGTGTTTATTATTATTCTATTTATATTATATTTAACTTTATATTTTTTTGCTAAATTTAGCGCTTTTTCTAATGCTGTATATTCTGTAATGTTATTTGTATTAACCCCAATATATTCCGATATTTGGTCAATTATATTATTATTTTTATCATACAAAATTACACCTACTGCAGACGGACCAGGATTATTTCTTGAACCACCATCAAAATAAATTTTTAAATGTTCAAAATTTAAATCTGCCATTTTTAAATCTTACTCTTGCAAAAAATTTTTTATTTTTTCTTTTATAGCAGAAATTTCTTCATTTTCAACTATTAACATTCTTCCACACATTGGACATTTATGAATAGAATTACTATTATCTTTTTGTGCATTTTTAATTTTAGCTAGTTCGCCGATCGGAAGTTCCATATTGCACATATCACAAACATTATTTTGCATTATTGCAAGAGCAATTCCACCCTTTTTTTGTTTTATATCAGTATAATTTGAAATTATTTCTTTTGGAATTTCACTTAAAATTTTATTTTTTAAGTTATTAAGCCAACTTATCCTTTTATTAACTTCTGTCAACCTTATTTTTATTTCATCATTTAACTTCTCAATCTTATTTATTAAATTATTCCGCTTTTGTTCAAGATCAGTTAGCTTTGGCTTTAACTCATCAATTTCAAACATTATTTCAAGTTCTTTACTCTCAAGGTTATCATTTATTTCTTTTAAGTTTTTAATTTCTTCCTGGTAATTTACAAGCTCCTTTGCACTTGTAATAGTACCGCTAAATAATTTTTCTTCATTTTTTTTTATTTTTTCAGTGTTTAAGCTAATTTGACCTTCAATCTTTTTTCTTTCATGCTCCATCAAGTTAATTTTTTCTAGCACCTCTTTGTATGGCTTATCAATCTCATCTAAAATATCCTGCATCTTTATAAGCTCATCATTTTTTTTGAGTTTACTTGCTTCTAATGCTTTTTTTAAAAGCTCTCTTTCTACTATTTGAAGTTCTACTAGTTTTTCAACTTTAAAATTCTCTTTTTTATTATCTTTTAAATTATCTTTAGAGTTATCTTTTGCAATTCTTTCTTTGTTCCTGCTATTGTCTAAACTAGTTTTTTTGTTATTATTCAATATAATACCTCCAGCCAATAAAACATCTTTTAGCTTTATATAGCTTTAAGTTTTTTAAACTTAAAAAATCAGAATCTGTACCAGTTATTATATCTTTATTATCTTTTTTAATTACATTCTTATTATTTATATTCATATTATTGCTATTGACTTTATTTTTATCTTTCTTATCTACTTTCTTAATTACATCTTGAATCATATCGTACATTAAATCGACTGCTAAAAACTCACTCTCTCCGTGCCCAATCTCAATAAAAATTTTACCAGATTGAGCAATTTCTAATGCATTATGGTACTTAAGTTCCCCAACAAGAACTGCATCAAATTCATATTTTCTTAAATCAAATCTATCTGTAAAAGAATTCGCACTTCCGTTTATTATCGCTACATTTTTTATTTTTCTTTTATAAATTCTATCCTTATTTTCATCTAAGAAAAGAAGTCTTAAATTTTTTAAATTAAGGCTTCTTTTTAACTTTTGTAAAAATTCATCAAGAGTAACTGCCGGGTCTAAAACACCATACCGGCCTAAACCTTCATTTGTTAAACTATTCTCTAATCTATAAACATCATAAGCAGGTTCTTCATAAGGATGAGCTTTTAAAACTGCACTTATAAGTTTTTCTAAATTTATTTTGCTAACAACACACTCAATTCTTACTTCTTTTACAAATTCTAAATTACCAATACTGCCTATAAAAGGATTTGCTCCATCCAATGGTTTAAATGTACCTGTTCCCAAAATATTAAAAGTACAGCAAGAATAGTTTTTATAAAGACCACCACCATTTTCACAAATTACTTGTCTTATTTTATTTTCATAATCAACTGGAACAAATACTACAAATTTATACCAGGTTAGATCTGCAAACTCTAAAACCTTTAAATTGCTAAGACCAATTTTTTTTGCAACTAAATCATTTAAACCATCAATCATTGAATCTAAATTTGTATGAGCAGAGTAAACAGCAATCTTGTTTTCAATTAGTTTCAACACTGAATTTGATTTAAGGTTATCATCAACAATTTTTAAAAAAGGTTTAAAAATTAATGGATGATGAGAAATAATTAAATCAATCTTTTTTTCAATTGCCTCACTTATTACCTCATCAGTAATATCGAGTGTAATAATTGCACTATTTATCTCTCTTTCTAGATTTCCAATTGAAAGACCAATAGGATCATTTAGCGTTGCAATATCTTTTTTAAAAATTTCATCAAGTATTTTTACTAAAGCTTTAAGTTTCATAAAAATGCTCCCGTTATCCAATTATCCTATTATATCACCATCTCATAATTTCATTATTTTATTTCTATACTTTCAATACCTTTAATTTTTCTAATAATTTCAATCAATTTTAATGGAAAACCAGCAATTTTGCTTTCAAGCTTTATATCTAAAATAAATTTATTTTTGCCATCTAATCCTATTTTATATGCTTGCGTTCTTTCATAAATAATATTTTGACAAAATTCTTTTAAAGACTTGTTTAAAATTTCAAAATTTGTAAACTCTTCACCAGCTATAATTTCAATCCTATAAATTCCAGATTTTGCCATTTTATACTCAAAATACTTGAGAAGAGAAAGAATTAAGAATCCTAGAAATGTTGCTAAAAGTGCTAGATAATATAATTTTGCACCAATACTGACACCAATTGCTGCAACAAGCCATATGGTTGCTGCTGTAGTAATGCCAGTTAAAAATGGACCCTGCCTAAAAATCACACCAGCACCAATAAAGCCGATACCTGTAACTACTCCGGCAGCTATTCTTGTAACATCTACTGAATCCATTCCAGTTTGTCCTACTGCGCCTCTAAAGCCTAAATAAGATACTAAAGTAAAAACTGTAGAGCCTAAACATACTAAAATGTTTGTTCTAAGACCAGCTGGTCTATCAGACTTTTCTCTTTGATAACCAATGATTCCACCTAAAATGCACGCTAAAATACAAGGAATAAAAAAATCATTAATAAATAAACTTGCATTAATTTGGAATAATTCCATATTAACACCTTTTTATATAATCTGACCAACACTTTGTTAAAAAACAGAAATTTAATTCTGTTATAAATATATCATTTAAAACAATATTTTTATAAAAATTATATAACTTTATATTAATACAAAGGTAAAAAAATTTAAATTAATTTATAACCTTTTAATGGATTGGTTTAATTAAAATGAGAGCAAAATAACAGTTAACACACTATTAATTTCAGAAAAGTAGTTAAATTAAAGAAGTTAATTATTATTAATTATTTAAATGTATTATTTATACAAACTTCTTGCTTAAGCAGCTTCTTAGGTACCTATATTTATAATTAGTACTAATCAATACTAATCATCAGTACTAATCAGCATTTATCAGTACTAATCAGCATTTATAATTTAAATTTACATTAAAAAAATGGTGGGCCCACCAGGATTCGAACCTGGGACCTCCGCATTATGAGTGCGCTGCTCTAACCAGCTGAGCTATGGGCCCTTAATTTTCTAGCTAATAAAAAAATTTACAACATGTTTTATATAATTCTACTTAAAAGGTAATTATATCAATTATAAATAATTATTAAAATATTATAAATAAAGAAAAACTAATATAATGAACAATACTTAATACTTAATACTTATATAAAATATCATTATAATATATGCATAATATTTTAATTTTAACCGTCTTTTAAATCAATTAAATAATAAAGTAATTTTAATATTCTAATACAAAAACTAAGCAAACTATTTACAAATCAAGTATATTATAAAAAACTTAAGCTAAAGTCAAACAAAAAATAGTTTTTAGTATATAAAAAATAAAAATTCTTTTTTAAAAAATTTATAGCCCTTAAAAGCCTTTAATACACAAAATTATACATGGCCTTTATTACATATAGTCATTCTTATATATTCTGATATGTCTTATATTATATAATATTTTAATTTTATTAACTGTTATATAATGGAAAAAAACTATATAATAAAAGTGTATAATCTAAACTTATTATTTATTCATCAAAAAACACTCAAGCGGGTACACATATAGCAGTTCCCACGTCTTCTCATTTAGTCGCTCTTCATTTAGCAGCCATTCAAGTAGCCGCTTTGGCGGAGAGTCATCGGGTATTGGTGGGGCAAGTGGTAGATGGTAAAAAATATTAAACAATATTTTTAAAATATGATTAGTTCTATAAGAACATTATTTATATTAACCTAAAAAATTTTCTTAATTCTTTATATTTTTATTTAGCTATTTCTCATAAAAATTCTATAATTTATCTTTGCTATTTGCACAAAATTTATTAATAATCTAAAATTACCTATTAATGAAATTAAATTAATAGTGATTACTAAATAGGAGTTTAAAATACTAAAAATAGCTATTGAGTCTTTAATTAGAGCATTATGTTGGCTCGTAGGTTTTTGGGTACTATGGAAAATACCAACTCCTAATATTCTTCTCAATTATTCTCAAAATTCATTAAAAAGATATCATATTAACACTCAAGCATTAAAAAATATTGAAGATAATAACTTAAATGTTTCTCTAATTATCCCTGCAAGAAATGAAGAAAAAAATCTTAAAAAACTATTAATATCTATTTTTAATCAGTCTTTAAACCAATTAAACATACCATTTCCTCCAAAACAAATAAATATCAAACTTGAGATAATTGTAGTAAACGATCATTCTATAGATAAAACAGAGCAAATTGCAAACCAGTTTAATGTAAAAATAATTAATTTAAAAAGTTTTCCAAACGGCTGGCTGGGAAAGCCATGGGCTTGCTATAACGGGGCTAAAAATTCTACCGGAAATTTACTTATCTTTTTAGATGCAGATACTGAAATTGAAAAAAATGGTTTAATAAAAATTATAAAATGTTATTTATTAACTAAAAGCATTATAAGTATTCAGCCTTATCATAAAATTAAAAAGTTTTATGAAAATTTTGCCTCTTTTTTTAACATAATAATGATGAGCTCCATGAATGTTTTTACACCGCTGGGTTTTAAACTAAAGCCAATTGGAGCATTTGGACCCTGCCTTTTATGTGAAAGAAATGCTTACTTTTCTATTGGGGGTCATAAAAGTTCAAAAAATAATATTTTAGAGGATTTGGAAATTGGAAAAAAATTTTTACAAAAAAATATAGATGTTTATTGCTTAGGCGGTAAGGATACCATTTCATTTAGAATGTATCCTAATGGAATTAAAAGTTTAATTGAGGGCTTCAGTAAAGAGTTTTTAATAGGAGCTTCTTCTTCATCTATTATAAATTTAATTATAATTATACTATGGATTAGCGGAATGTTTTACCCATTAACTCTTTTCATTAAAAATATTATTAGTTTAAATATTTTAAGCCTTGTCATAGGTATAATATTTTACTTAGCTTATGCGCTACAAATCATATGGATGGCAAAAAGAATTGGAAATTTCAATATACTAGTAGGAGTGATATATCCAATTTTTTTATTATTTTTTATTGCTATTTTCTTTTGGGAAATAATAAAAAAAGCATTTAAAAGAAATATTACCTGGAAAGGCCGGATAGTTAATAAATGATTTTTACCTTAAATCATTTTTGGCTAATATTTAGTAACATATTTATGTGGATAGTTATTCACATTGGCATATCTTATATAAGTAATAAAATACCATTAAATAAATTTAATCCTAATGGTTGGCTATACAAAACCAAAAATTTCGAAAAAAGTAATAAAATTTATCTTAAATTTTTTAAAATAAAAAAATGGAAAAAAATAATACCAGATGGTGCCAAAATATTTAAAAGGGGCTTTCCTAAAAGTAAAATGGAGAGTTACAAACCAGATTATCTCTATACCTTTTTATTAGAAACTTGTCGAGCTGAGCTTGCCCACTGGCTGCAGATTTTGCCAGCAGGAATATTTTTTTTATGGAATAATTGGTGGTCTGGTGTTATTATGATAATATATGCACTCATTATAAATATTCCATGTATCATTCTTCAAAGATATAATAGAATAAGATTAACAA
>JACVJA010000010.1 GCA_015661035.1 Candidatus Calidifonticultor daggyaiensis
GTATAAATACAGCAAATTAAAAAAAACTTAAATTTTTAATTTTTTCAATTTCAGTATTCTTTAATTTTATATTATTTCTATCATTTAAAATCAATAGCTTTCTTATATTATTTGTGTTAGGTAAAATTTTTACTAAATTGTTAATTCTTACAATTTGATTTATCTCTGGTGTTGAAACCAAAAAAATCATTGTTGATAAATTAAGCAATTCTAAAAATACATTATCATATCTATTTGGCAAATCTATAATTATTACATTGTATTCTTTTTTTGCTAAACAAATGAGTTCATTTATCATATCTAACGTCAACTTATCGCTCTGATAAATTGAAAATGGTGGGAAAATAATATCAATATCAAAATTTTTAAGGATTGAAACTTTTGTTATTGATTGGTTGAACGCTGCAGGCAATTCATAAACTTTTTCAATAAAAACCCCTAAAGTATTTATTTGTTTTTGATTTAACCTTATATATAAATCAGAGCACCCCTCGCTAAAATTTGCATCTATTAACAATATTTTTACTGTATTTATGAACTCTCTTAATAAAAAAGCAAAATTTAATGCTAAAGTAGTCCTACCTACACCACCTTGAGTGGAATAAAACGATATTACTTGTTGATTTAAAAATTTATACTTATTTAAATTTGTAGTAAAATTTTTATTTAAAGATTCAGTATTTTTCTCCTCTAATTTATCCAGTATATGTAATAAATTAATTATATCTATTTTATTAAAGTTTCTTTTAAAAAAAATAATATTTTTATCACTTTTTATATTTTGTATTATTTCTTCTTTTTTAGCAGCTATTTGATTTTCGTTATTTTCAAATATTATTACTTTTATTCGGCTTTTTGTAGTTAAATAATCTAATAGGTTTTTTTTAATTGCATTATCTTTTAAAATTAAATATTTAGGTTCAAATTCCTCAATAAAATATATAAGTTCTTTTTCATCCTTAACAAACTTCAATAAAAAACTTTTAATAACTACTTCTTTTTGAATTTTATTTAAAAAGTTTGTATCTTTGCAAAAAAATAAAACTAATTTCATTTTTTCAATTGGAACAAATTAAATATTTATTAATTATTTACTAATATTTTCTTTAAGACACTTTCTGTAAAATCTTTTTTGATAAGAATTTTTTTTGTATTGGAATGATGACCTGATAATATTGAAAAATTTTTTTTTGGTAAACCTATTTTTCTTGAAAGAAAACTAATTAGTTCTTTATTTGCTTTGTTTTTTTCAGGAGGACAACATATTTTAATTTTAAGGCTACCATTATATAAACCAATTACTTCATTTTTTTCAGAATTAGGCTTTACAAAAACCGATAAAACTTCTTCACTATCCATTTAAATATATTTTTGGGGAATTATAAAAATATTTTCAATCTGCTGACCTAAAGAAATCCTCTATTATATCTGGATTTGCAATGTCAATTCTTTTTTTTTCTTTTTTTATATTATCAATGTCTTTTAAATCGCTTTGGTTTTCAATTTCAAAATTTTGCCCATCTGCGTTCCTAAAATCACCCAAATATTTAACATCTTTTTCATCCTTATAATTTTTTGTTTCTAAATTTCTTGAAATATATTGAGTAATTTTTTCATTCTTAGAAATATTTGAATCAAAATAATAGCTGTTTTGACTTTTAAACCCTATCCTATCATCATTATTAATATTATTTTTATTATTATTAGAATTAAGGCTAGAATTTTTATTTTTTAAATCTACTTGGCTATCTTCCTCTTTTAATTGGACATTTTCAGTCAAATTATCGTCTAAATCATTTGAGGGTTTGTTTTCTATGCTGTTTTGGTTTTTTTCTTCAAAATAATTTTCATTACCCCCAACGTTTTCTTCTTTTAGATTTTCACCAGCATTCTTATTCTCATCACTCTCATTATCATCTAACTTATTATTTAATCTTTTTTCAAAATCTTGATTTTCAAGTAGAGAATCAATTTCTTGAAAATTTATTTCTAATTTGCCACTCTCTATGTAAGAACTAAAATCTTTTAAAATATTATTTATTTTATTTTTAAATTCTTCAAACTTTTGCTGTAAAAATACTATCCTCTCTTCTAAATTTTTTTTAGTTTCTTTTAATTCTTCTAGTGATTTTTCTCCTTGCAGCTTTTGCTGTTCAAGATACTCTTCAGCTTCTAATTTAGCCTTATTTTTAATTTCTTCTGCCACTTTATGAGCAGAAATAAGTGCATCCTGAATAATTTTCTTAATATCTTCATCTTCATTTTGACCTTCAAATTTTAATCTCTCAAGATTCTCTTGAAGTTCTTTATTTTTTTTAATTAATCTGTCAAACTCTATTGTTAAGACATCTAAAAACTCATCAACTTCTTCAGGTTTGTATCCTTTAAAAACTATATGAAATTCTTTATTTCTAATAAAATCAGAATTTATCTCCATTTATTAAACCTCCGTTTCTATCAAATTTTGTAATTCATAAGCCCTATTCTTTGCAGCTGATATAGCACTTTGTAAAACTTTTGCAAATTCTTTTTCTCTAAATTTATTTAATGCAGCTTCTGTAGTGCCACCAGGTGATGCTACCATTTCAATAAGTTTTACAGTATTAAAATCAAATTTTTTTAACATTTTTATTGAACCCTGCATTGTTTTAAAAACAAGACAATTAGCTACCTTCTCAGGTATCCCAATTCTTATTGATGAATTAACAAACTCTTGAAAAAATAAAAAGAAATATGCAGGCCCACTCCCGCTAACTGCAGTTACAGCATTTTGTAAAGATTCCTCTAAAATAATACAACTTCCAATACTTTTCATTAAATTTAGAGTAAATTTAATATGAATATCTTTAGCAAATTTACCTTTACTTAAAACAGCCATTCCATTGCCAAGAAGTGCTGGTGCATTTGGCATTACTCTTATTACGGGTATTTCTAAATTTAATTTCTTTTCAAAAAAATTAGTAGGTATACCAGCTACAATACTAATTACTATATTCTCATTCTTATCCAAGTAACCCTTAGACTTATTTAAAACTTCGTTCAAATTTTGAGGCTTAACTGCTACAAGTATATATATTGAATTAGAAATTAAGCCTTTTAAACTTTTAAAAAAATAAATTTTATACTTTTCTGCAATATATTTTTCCCTATTTAAATCCTTTTCATAAGCACAAATGTCTGTTGATTTAAGTTTGTTTTTTTGCAGAATACCACTAATTATGGCTTCAGCCATTTTACCAGTGCCAATAATGCCTATTTTAAACCTTTCATCACATATTCTGCTATTAAGTTTAATATTATTTTTTAAATTCTTTATGTTCAAAATTTTCTAATAATTATATATTTTAAAATTTTTAGACTAACTATCTTATAACTGATTATACAACCCTTTTTCCTTTAAAATTTCCTGGTCAGTAGACGTTACTATAGTATTTTTTGGTGTAATTAGAAAAACTCTATCTGCAACTTTCTTAATACTTCCTTCTAATGCATAAGTTAAACCACTACAAAAATCTATTATCCTTTTTGCAAGATCAGAATTTGTATTTTGAAGGTTTACAATTACAGGAATATCTAATTTCAAATCATCTCCTATACTTTGAACTTCTTCAAATTCATGAGGTTGTGCAATTGAAACTTTTATCTTATTAGAATCTTTTGCTCCGTCAATAGCAAATAATCTTCTCGGGCTCTTTTGGTTTCCCAAAATCCTTTTAGAGCCTTCATCATGTAGTTGGACTTCCTGATTTTGTATATTTTTTCTGTTCAAAAAGCGGTTTAAAGAATTTTCTTGATTAAATTCCTTAAAATTAGAATAACCCTTATATAAAACTCTGCTACTATCGTCTGTATAATTGAAATTTTGGTCTAGGGTGTCTTGATCATCTTCTTCAGCTAGTCCTAAAAAAGAAAGCGTCTTTTTGAAGAATGCAGGCATCATTCCTCCTTACTTTAATATTGCTTTAATTATTACTACAATTTTATAACTTTTATTTTCTACAATTATAATACATTTTGTAATAAAAATCTAATTTTTTTTATTAACAATTTTTTTTTATAAAAATATTAAGGATCCAATTCTAATCATAGTTGCACCCTCTTGGATAGCTATTTTGTAATCGTTACTCATACCCATAGAAAGCTCATCCAATTGAATATTAAAATTTTTACTACTAACTTGTGAATAGCCATAAACTTTTTTATAAATATCAAAAATATTCTTTAATTTTTTAAAAATATTTCTAATTAGCTCTAAATCATCAGTTAAAGGCGCTATAGTCATAAACCCTCTAACTCTAATATTTGAAAAATTTAATGAATTTTTTAATAAAAAATCTACCTCATCTTCACAAATACCAAATTTAGTACTTTCGCCTGAAATATTTATTTCAATTAAAATATCCTGAATCTTATTTATATCAGATGCGGTATTGTTTATTTTCTTAATAAGTTTTAATGAATCAACAGAATGAATAAGATCTACAATCGGAACTATTAATTTGGCTTTTCTGCTTTGCAAATGTCCAATAAAATGCCAAATAACCTTATTTTTAATAACTTCGTATTTTCTTATTAACTCTTCAGCTCTATTTTCACCAAAATACTTTATCCCATTATTGCAAGCTTCTATTATCTGCTCAGGTTCAGCATATTTTGAAGCAGCCACAATTTTAATTTCATGAGGTTTTCGATTAGATAAAAGACATATATTATTAATATCTCTCTTTAGATTTTTTATATTTATTGAAATTCTGTTTAATTGCTGCATTTCCAAATTTAAGTCTTTTTTATTTTTTATTTTTTCTTAAAAAAGTAGGAATGTCTAAAAAATCTTCTTCATCCATAGATTTAATTAAGTCTTGAGATAATGGCTTCTTAAATTTATCTTCAATTAATTCATTCTCTTTTTTATTTAAAGCATTAGCATCAACAATATCTTTTTCCAAATAACTATCTTTTTGGATACTTTTTATTTTATTAAATTCTGTTAAGTCTAAGGTTTTCTGTTTACCGGCAGTAGTCAATTTTTCATCATAAGATGATTTTTCAAGTAAAGACTTTTCAAAAATATTTTCTACTTCTTTATTACTTTCTTTAAATCCAGCAGCAATTATTGTTACTTTTAACTTATCATTCATATTTTCATCAATAACTGCACCAAAAATAATATTCGCATCCGGGCTTGCAGAACCTCTTACAACCTCTGCAGCTTCATTTACCTCAAACAGTTTTAAATCAGGCCCGCCAGAAATATTTAGCAAAATACCCTGTGCACCATCTATTGAATTATCAAGAAGTGGATTTTTAATTGCCATTTGAGCAGCTTTTATTGCTCTATTTTCACCTGAAGCTATGCCATCGCCTAGTATAGCAGTTCCAGCATCTTTTATTATCATTTTAATATCAGCAAAATCAAGGTTAATAAGTCCTGGAAGTGTTATAAGATCAGTTACTCCTCTAATTCCAGCCTTTAAAACATTATCAGCAAGTTTAAAAGCACTAAGTAAAGTCGTATTTTCATCAGCTATTTTTAAAAGTTTATCATTTTGAATAACTATAAGAGTATCAACTTTGCCTTTTAAATTTCTTATGCCTTCTTCAGCTTGCAGCATTCTCTTTCTACCTTCAAAACTAAATGGCTTTGTAACTACTGCTACAGTTAAACATCCGCATTCTTTTGCAATAGAAGCAATAATTGGTGCTGCTCCTGTTCCTGTTCCTGCACCTTCTCCACAAGTAATAAACACCATATCTGCATCTTTTACTACCTCTTTTATTACATCTACTGATTTTTCAGCAGCGACTCTGCCAATTTCAGGGTTAGAACCTGCACCAAGGCCAGTTTCACCAATTAATATTTTTTTATCTGCATTAGACATCATTAAAGCCTGGGCGTCAGTGTTTATAACTATGAACTCACACCCTGGTATATTATCCTCCATCATCCTGTTTATAGCATTACTACCACCACCACCAATTCCAATTACATTTATAACCGCATAATAAGTTTTACCGATATCATTTTTCAAAACTAAACCCTCCTATTCAAAATTTTCATTTTTTAAAATTTTAAAGATAAAGTCTTTAAACTTTGCAATAAAGCCTTTATTTTTAGCTTTTTTTTCATCAATTCGATTATAATCAGCAAAATGTCTTATTTGATAAGCATACTTTAAAAGTCCGCAAGCAGTTGAATACATGGGGTTATTAACTATTTCAGCAGGTCCTTCAATATCTAAAGGATATCCTATTCTAGCAGGCATATCAAAGATTTCGGTTGCAAGTGCATTAATGCCCTTTAGGTTTGCAGTCCCTCCAGTTATTACTACTCCACAAGGGATTGAATGAATAAAACCATATGCTTCAACCTTTTCTTTGACAAGGGTTAATAATTCTTTAACCCTATCATTTACTATACTATATAGTCTAATGTTTAAAGCAGTTTTATTACGGTCAAGTTTTAAATCTTGGATATTAACTTTATTTAATGTCTCATAAAAATTGTGGTCTACATTTGCAAATTTCTTCTTAATTTCTTCTGCTTTTATAAAAGGTATATTTAATCCTATAGATATATCATTTGAGATTAAATCACCCCCAACAGGTAAGCAATAAGTAAAAACCATTTTTTTATTTTTATAAACAGCAACATCAGTAGTACCACCTCCAATATCAAGCATGATAACTCCACTTTCCTTTTCTTCAGGGGTTAAAACTGCTTCACTTGATGCTAATGCTTCTAAAATAATATCCTCAATTTCAATATTTGCTGCTTTCACACTGTTTATTACATTTTTTATAGGGATTACTGAACCATAAATAGTTAAAATTTCTACTGCCAACTTATCTGTCGACAAGCCAACAGGATCCACTATATCCTTTTCATCATCAATAGCAAATTGCTTGATTAGAGTGTGTATGACATAATGCTCACTGGATAAGTTTATTCTATTTGCAATACTTAATAGTTTTTCTACATCTGACTTCCTAACAATTTTTCCAGGTGAAGCTATATTAATTTCAGTCCAGTTATTTATAAAAGATATATGTTTTCCTGTAACCCCAATAAATGCCCCGTCAATGAAAAAATTTGAAGATTTTTCAGCTATTCCAATTGAATTTAGGATGGATTTAGTTGATTCATTTATATCAACAACTAAACCTTTTTTCATTCCTTTACATTCTACCGTACCAAAACTTTTTATCTCGATTTGATTATTTTTTTTAATATTACCTATTAGTGTTGTAACTTTTGTTGTACCAATATCAATTGCTGCTATCATTTCATCCCGACTAGGCAAATGCAACCTCCATTTAAAAACTATTAAAACATAAAAGTCAAAATATTATGTTTTAAAAATATTATACATTAATTTAAAACTATTTATTATAAAAATATATTTAATTTGTTTAAAAAATAAAAATTAATTACTTTACTAAAGGGTTTTTAATATCTCTTAAGTCTATTAATTGATAATATATATTCTCTTTTTTTATTTTATAAAGTATTAATGAGAGTATTTGGATTTTTCTATCTATATCTTTGCTTGTTCCAAAAACAATCTTCTTGTCGCTTTTTGTTACAAAAATTATATTTTCCGTAAAATCATCGCTTAAGTAAGCATAATTTATAAGATTTTTTAGATCATGACCTAAGTTTTGGTAAATACTCCCACAGCCTAAAATTGCACTATTAGCAATTTTCTCGCCTATTTCAGGTTCGCTCTTAATTGCATTTTTTACTAAAACTAAATCTAAATACATATTAGTATTTTCTTTTACGGATCCATCTTTTACCGTTTTATTTTCTACTTTTTCTAGAACTATACCTTCGTCATCTATAATAAAATTATTATTCCCATAGGAAATTATAGCAAAAGGTTTTCTTTCAATAACCTCAATAATTACTTTATCTGGAAAAATTTTTTTTAAGTTTACGCTTTTTAACCAGACTAGTTCATCTATTAATTTATCTTCTATATATTTTTTATTAATTTCAAATATATTTAACCCTAACATTATTTCCGCTTTTTGTTTTATAATAGATTCATCATATTTAGTATTTCCATTTATTATAATATTTTTAATTTTAAAATATTGGCTGTTATAAAAATAGTTAATTAACCATACGGCTCCAATAAAAAAAATTACAATAAAAAAAATCTTTAAAAAAATAAAAAATTTTCTCTTAATATTTTTTCTTCTTCTTTTAGATAAAAGGTTTTTATAAACTTTATCATTAGCTTTCATATAATTTTTTTAAATTATAAATTAATATATGCTGTAAATTTTTATAATTTTAGACTTGCACTATTTAAGATAATCTCAACAAGCGTATCAAAATTTATTCCACAAGCTGCAGCTGCTTTTGGTACTAAACTTGTAGGAGTCATACCTGGTATAGTATTAACTTCTAAAATATTTATTAAGTTTTGACTTTTATCTTTATATAATCCCATACTATTTGAAGAATCTGACAAAACAAGATCTACTCTTGATAAACTACTGCAGTCTAATATCTGGTGACATTTAATTGCAGTTTTTGAAATTAAATCTGCTAGTTCTTCTTCTATTTTTGCCGGCACAATATATTCAGTTAAACCAGGTGTATATTTGGATTTATAGTCATAAAAGCCGCTTTTAGGCTTTATTTCTATAATTGGCAAAGCTATTGGCTTTTGACCAATTATACTAACTGTTAGAAGTCTTCCTCTTATAAACTTTTCAATTATAACAATATTATCGTATTCAAAAGCTTCAATTACAGCTTCTTTTAATAAATCAGGATTTTCTGATTCAATAATGGTGACCCCAATTGAAGAACCGCCTCTATTAGGTTTTACTATTATTGGATACCCGATTTTTTCATTTACTAAAGAATTAATTTTAAAAGCATCTAAACCTAAAAACTTTTTATCATTAAAATTTGATTTTTTTAATATATCAATTTTATTTAACGTTATAAAATCTGGTGTAGAAATATTCTCATACTTAAAAATTTTTTTAGAAAATACTTTATCCATTGCTAAGGCACTACTAAGAACACCAGAACCTGTATATGGTATTTTTAACAACTCAAGAAAGCCTTGTATTGTGCCATCCTCACCAAACTTTCCATGTAAGGCTATAAAAGCAACATTAATTCTATCTATAAGGCTTAAAATATCGCCAGTAAAATCTATAAGACAAGCATTATATCCTAAATTTAATAAGGCATTATAAATTCCTCTACCAGTAGAAAGCGAAACTTCTCTTTCTGAAGAAACACCCCCTGCTATAACTCCTATTTTTATCTCTTGTTTTTTTTCTCTTAATGGAAAATCAATAAAGTTTTCTTTAATTTTTAAATAATCTTTTAGCATGTCCTTTTCTTTTAAGTTAAAATTACTCATTTAAAACCCCATTAGTTTAATTTCGTATTCCAAATTTATATTATATTTTTCTTTGATATAGTATTTTATTATTTTCGAAAGAGTTAAAATATCTTGTGAAGATGCATTCCCAACATTTAAAAGGTAATTTGCATGTTTTAAACTTACTTTAGCATCTCCAAACTTAAATCCTTTAAACCCAGCATCTTCAATAAGCTTTCCAGCAAAAATGCTGTCTGACGGATTTTTAAAAAAACAACCTAAACTTTTTCTTCTAACAGGCTGACTTGCCTTTTTTTCTTTTATTTTTTTTCTGATATTATTTAAAATTTCTATTTTATTATTTCCTAAAATAAAATTTTTATATTCTACTTGTTTAATACTAAAATCAAGCTCAAAATAAACACCAGTTAATACTAATAAATCATTAATAACCAAAGCTCTATATTTATAATCTTTATTATTAAGTGTCTTTGTTTTTATATTTGCTATCTTAAAATTGAAATTATTATTACAACTTGAATCTATACTTTTATTATTATCCTTAAAAAAAGCATTAAAAGAATTACTAGTAAGGTTATTTAAAACATGATTTGATATGTTTTTTAAAGATATATATTCAATTTTTTTAACAAAATCATTAATTCCTATTTTATTAGAACCACTGTTGCCAATAACTGCACCTCCAACTGTACCTGGTATACCTGCAGCAAAAGAAAAATCTACATTAAAATCTGCTAAATAAATTATAAACTTTTGCAAATTCACAGCTGGGCCACATTTTATTTTTAAGGCTTGTTTTCCTTTTAATACCTCAATTTTATCAAATCCCTTATCTAACTTTATAATTAAAAAATTTAAAAAACCATCATTAAATAAAATATTTGAACAATTCCCAACAATATAAAATTTCACGTTTTCTTTTAAAAGAATATTTATCAGCTTGATTAATTTTTGCTTGGAATTTATTTTTAAAAAACATGCACATTTCCCTCCTGTTTTTATTGGACTAAGCAATGAAAGATTATAATCAAATATTGCTGTATCCATTATTTTAAGCTCACTTAAAATTTGTTTTATTTTTTCTTTTGTTTTTATATATACATCACTAAATTTTGAAATATTAGTCATAAGATTATTATTCTGCCTAATTTTTTTATGCTAATTAAAAACTAATACATTTTAAAAGTCTAAAATCCAATAAGTTAAAATATTTTTTTATTCTTTTAAAACATCTTCAGTAACTCTTGTAATATCTCCAGCTCCCATAATTAAAACTATATCATCAGGTTTAATAACATCCATTAAGTAATCTTTTATATCAGAGATTTTTGGTATATATGCAAGATTATTTTTAAAACCATTCTCTATTAAGCTATCAATTAATAGTTTCCCTGTAACTCCACAAATTGGTTTTTCATCTGATCCAAAAACATCAGAAATTATCAAAACGTCGCAACCATCAAAACTTTTACTAAACTTTTCATGTAAATTTAAAAGCCTTGTATACCTATGTGGCTGAAATACTACTATTATCCTCCCGCTCTTTTTTTCTAATTCTGCTGTTTTAAGAGTTGCTGCTACTTCAGTTGGATGATGTGCATAATCATCAAAAAACACTGCGCCTTTTTTTTCTCCTCTTTTCTCAAACCTTCTTTTAGTACCAGTGAAATAGCCAAGTATTTCTATAGCTTTAGTTAAATCTAACCCTAGACCATAAATTACTGAAAGAGCTGCAAGGCTGTTCATAATATTATGAACACCAGGTACATTTAACATTACAGTATTTTTATAAAATATTGAATTATCTTTTGGATTTTTTATTAGCAGTTTATATTTTGACGAAAAATTTGATAGCTTTATTTCTTCAGCAGTAACTATATTATATTTTTCAAGACCAAAAGTAATAGTTTTTTTGCCTATTTTTGATTCATAATATTCAGAAAGATTGCTTAAATTGTTTATATCTTCTTTATTATTAATATTGTTAATATTTTTAACCTCTTTTAAAAAACTTAATAAATTTTTGTCATCCCCATTTATTACTGCAAATCCATTCTTTTTTATATTTTTTAAAAAATCTAAGAAACCTAGTTTTAACTTTTCAAAATTGCCCCAATGATCAAGGTGATCATCTTCAATATTTGTTACCACACCAATAAAAGGTTTGTATTTTAAAAAAGTCCCATCACTTTCGCATGATTCAGCTACAACAAAATCACCCCTTCCAAACCTTGCATTAGAACCTAACTCATTTAACTCGCCGCCTATTAAGATAATAGGGTCTAAATCTAATTTATTTAACATTAAAGAAATCATAGATGTAGTTGTGGTTTTACCATGAGTCCCGGTTACAGCAATACCTTTTTTACTGTTTATAATCCAAGAAAGAACTTCGCCTCTAGTAAAGATGGGGATATTCCTTTGTGAAGCATAAATCAACTCAACATTTGAACTGTCAATTGCTGTAGAATATACAACAGCATCAGCATTTTTTATGTTTTTTGGATTATGTCCAATATATACTTGTATATCCTCATCTTTTAATATATTTGTATATCTTGATTCCTTTAAATCAGAACCACTTACTTCTGCTCCAAGCCCTTTTAATATAAGAGCAATAGCACTCATACCTGCACCACCAATACCAATAAGGAAAAAATTATGATGGCCATTTAATATATTTATTTTTTCATTTTCAATATTTCCTTTTCCTGTTTTGTTATCAAAATAATTATTATTATTTCTTAAATTAGCAAACCTGATCAATTTTTTTCCTTTACTAGTTTAACTGAGATGTTATTTTAATTAAAATATTTAAAAAATTTTTAATATTATTGTATATAATAATTATTATTGTATTTAATAAAACTTATTGGTTTTTTAAAACTTTTATAAAATTTACTTATGAAAATTAACTTAATAATATATCAGTAATTATTTTTTCAGGAAAATTATATTTAGAATCTTTTTTGTATTCATATATATTGCTTATACTTTTTATATCTTTTCTATTTTCACATAAAAAAGATAAATTATATTTTTTGAAAAAATTATTTTTATTA